>JALYOY010000302.1 GCA_030856655.1 Pseudomonadota bacterium
CGCCCACACTGCTAAAGTCCGCAGCTACCGCTGTTCCAGTTTTTTATCCAACGCGAAATACATAAGATATCCTACACCCGCGGTTTTAGAGAACTCACCAGAAAGGTAAAGGTCAAGTGACGCAAAAGTGTTAGCGCTCGAGCGCCTAACTGACAAATGAGCTGAAAATGAGCGGTCAACCGCCGAATTTAAGATTATGAGCAGCCGCCAGCTATATCTGCGCCTCATGAGATATATCACTCCCCATTGGGAGGCGCTGGGGCTGGCGCTGACAGGCATGATCGTGATGGCCGCAACCATACCGATGCTAGCCGCATTGATGGCGCCGATGGTGGACGGCGCTTTCGTCGATAAGGATGTTGAGGTCATGCAGTTGGTTCTGCTGGCGATAGTTGTACTATTTGTAGTACGCGGCGCGGCGGGTTATGCCGGCACTTACGCTATCAGCTGGATAGGCAGTAAATTGGTGATGAATTTGCGCGGAGAGGTGTTCGATAAATTATTGACACTGCCTGCTCCCTATTATGCCGGGCAGTCAAGCGGGATTCTCGTTTCAGACCTCACGTCGGAAATAGCTCAGCTCGCTCACGCTGTCACTGACATAATAACCGTGACGGTAAGAGATACGTTTACTATTATTAGCCTGCTGGGGTGGATGCTTTATCTCAACTGGAAACTTTCAGTGCTAGCGTTATTAATGACATCGGTGATTCTGCTAATTATGTGGTCGGTCGGCAAACGGCTGCAAATAATGGGGCCGGAAGCACAGCAATCGATGGATAACATCATCCAGGTATTAAAGGAATCCATCGAAAACCATAAAGTGGTCAAGCTTTATGGGGGTGAGCAGTACGAAACTCATCGTATGGGAGAGCAGGCAGGTAGAGTGCACGGTTTTACTATGAGGCAGGTCGCCATTGCAGCTTTTAGTGTCCCGCTGATACAGCTGACTACTGCCGCTGCCCTGGTGGCCATACTATATCTCGCTACTCAACAAGCCGCCGTCAATGAAACGACGGTGGGCAGCTTTGTTTCCTTCATTATGGCGATGCTAATGCTGATCGCGCCATTAAAGCGCATTACCGGTGTAAATGAGCTCCTGCAACGCGGCCTGGCCGCCGCCGATAGCATATTTTGGCTGCTGGATCAGGAGGTTGAGCCAGATAAAGGAACGATTGTCATCGACCGTGCGCGAGGAGAACTGCAATTCGAGCACGTCAGTTGCTACGACGTCCCTTTACGCCGTGGAGCAAACCCCAAGGCCAGTCTAGCTGCGAGTCCCGACGCGGGCTCTGCGCTGCATGACATCATGCTGACCATCCAACCAGGCGAGACGGTCGCGCTGGCGGGGCTCGCTGGGAGCGGCAAGGCTGCTCTTGCGAATCTGGTGCCGCGTTTCTTTCATCCCACGCAGGGAAAAGTTCTGCTCGACGGCCAAGATCTGGCAAATCTTACGTTAACCAGCCTGCGCGCCAATATCGCACTAGTGTCTCAGGAGACGACACTATTCAATGATACGGTAGCAGCGAATATCGCGTATGGTGACATGGGCCGCGAAACGGAAGCGAAAATCACCGCCGCGGCGCAGGCCGCCCATGCTATGGAATTTATCCGGAAAATGCCGCAGGGACTGCAAACTATGGTGGGAGAAAACGGCGTAAAACTTTCCGGCGGACAGCGGCTGCGTATCGCCATTGCTCGAGCACTGCTGAGAGATTCCCCCGTTCTGATTCTGGATGAGAGGGAGACGCTTCAGACGCTGGACTTCGAATCAGCGCATCACGTGCAGGCAGCGGTGGAAGCGCTGACGCAAGGACGTACCACGCTCGTCATCGCCCATCGCTTATCCACTGTGCAAAAAGCCAGTCGCGTTGTTGTGCTGCAAAAAGGCCGTATCAACGAAGTCGGAAGTCATCGGGAGTTGCTTGCGAAAAACGGAATTTATGCCAAAATTGTCCGGACCTTTGTCTGAAAGAGCCATGTCGGGGGGGTTCTAGCTCGACTCCTTGCGTGAGTATTCGGGCACCCATTTTGTCAACTCCTGCTTGACTTCCTCATCGCTTAATACCGGGTGGTCCTTGAGCCATGCCACAAGATGAGCCAGCCACTCTTTGTCTACCTCGCGGGCCTGGGCTATTCGCAGTTTGGGATGTGGCGTGGGTAAAGTACTCTCATCATCCGCTAGCAATTCTTCGTAGAGCTTCTCCCCGGGGCGCAAGCCATTATAGACAATCCTGATATCTTCCTCACTTAGACCGGACAGACGGATCAGATCTTTTGCAAGGTCGACGATTTTGACCGGCTCGCCCATGTCCAACACAAAAATTTCACCTCCACTTTCTTTTCCTCCCATGAATCCGGCTTGCAGCACCAGTTGTGCGGCTTCAGGTATGGACATGAAGTAGCGCGTGATTTCAGAATGGGTAACGGTGATGGGGCCACCCTTTGCGATCTGCTCGCGGAACTTTGGAATCACGCTGCCGGCGCTGCCCAGCACGTTCCCGAAACGTACCATCACAAAATATGTCTCCGGTAATTTATCACCGCAATTGATTTCTTCGGAGAGAGAAGTGGATTGCTGCAACGCTTGACATACCATTTCCGCCAATCGCTTGCTAGCGCCCATGACATTAGTAGGATTTACCGCTTTATCGGTCGAAATTAATACGAATTTTTCCACTCCATGCTTGATTGCAGCCTGAGCAAGGACATAAGTTCCAAGAACATTATTCAACACGGCTTGCCAAGTATTTTCCTGCTCCATCAGGGGAACATGTTTGTAGGCGGCCGCATGAAAAACAACAGTCACCTGAAATTGTGAAAATACTTGAGTCAGCCGGGCAGAGTCTTTGATATCGCCTATTGTGAATGCCATTGAAATTTCCGGAAAACTGGCCCTAAGTTCCTGTTCGATGTTGTAAAGCGCGAATTCATTCAGCTCGAATAGTACTAGGCGACCCGGTTTAAAGTTGGCAATCTGACGGCATAACTCCGACCCGATTGAGCCACCCGCTCCCGTAACTAGCACAGTTTTTCCTGTCAGCAAGCCATGCAAGCCTTCGTTATCCAGCACCACGGGATCTCGTCCTAACAGGTCGTCCAGTTCGACAGTGCGTATTTGCGACACGGTTATTTTACCGCTGATCAAGTCGTCATAAGAGGGCACGATTAACGCCTTGACGCCAGCGGCTGAGCACATTTCCAGCGCTCGACGCCGGTCGCGATGAAGGCGGTCGGGCTGGCGTCGGTCGAAATGCGGGCGCGAGGAGTGCCGGCGGTCGGAAGGGGTAGGTGTCATCGCAATGATGGCGTGAGCGACACCAAATTTTTCTGCTATGAGTGGCAATTGGTTGATTGGGCCCAGTACTTTGAAACCATGTAGCATCAAGCCAAGTTTTGCCGGATCGTCATCCAGTAATCCCACTACTCGCCATTGCACGCTGCGGGCAAGCTCTTTCACCAGACCGACCGCGGCATCACCCGCCCCTAATACCAGGACTAGATTACTTTCCAGTTTTTTTAGCCCATAGAGTCGATGCTCTTTCCATAACCGGTAAGCCAGGCGGCTGCCCCCCATGATAAACAGAAGCAGAATAGGAGCCAGCAGCAGTACTGTACGCGGTACGCCGGCAAGTATCTGCAACATAAATAACGCCAGAGGCATCGTTGTCGCCGCCGCCAGCACGGCAAACAGGATGCGCCGCAAATCGGGTAAACTTGCATAGTGCCAGAGCCCGCGATATAGGCCAAACCAAAGAAACGCCGCCGCGTGAATCGGGATCACCCATGGCAGGATTTCCTTTAATGATGCGACATACGAAGAAGGTATTTCAAAATTGAAACGGAACGAATAAGCGAGTCCCCACGCCACGACGGCCGCGGCGACGTCATGAACGAAAGCGATTACTGCGCGTATGTTGGGTTTCGCTAAGGGCATTCTGTCAATCGCCAAGCCGGCGCTTCAAATACCGCTCCGAAACAATCATCATAATCAGATAAATTCCCCCCCATGCCGTGCCGACTCCAAGCTGAGCTGCGGCATCCTGCCGCATTGCCCATATTGCGCTCAGGCCGGCAGTCAACATCAGGATATAACCGAGCAATGCTGTATTGCGATGGCCAAAACCACTTTGCACCAATCGCTGGTAATAATGCTCGCGGTGGGCCTGCCAGATTCTTTCTTTTCGCAGGCTACGTCTTACGAGCGTAACAGACGCATCGACAATAAATGGCGAAAATACCAGCACCGGTAACCACAAGGGCCACAAACCATTGGCCCAGCCTGTCACGCCCAGTGACGCGGCCAGAAATCCCAGTGGAATGGCGCCCGCATCTCCCATGAAGATACGTGCAGGGTGAAAATTGAACAGCAAAAAAGCCGCGGCAGCGGCTGCAATGCAGAAGTTTATCATGGCAAATGATTCCTCCCCGGCTAGCCATGCGATCAAGCCATAGCAACTGAAACCGATCAGGGTCATGCCCCCTGCCAATCCGTCCGAGCCGTCCATGAAATTATAGAGATTGATCATCCATACGATTGCGACGGTGGTGATGGTTACAATTATCCATCCATGCGCATCGAACAGAAGTGCCGCCGAGAACCAGGTGGCAATCGCGCCATGCGTCATCAGCCGTCCAGAAACGCGTAGACCGAAAACATCGTCCGCGAAAGATATCAATGTCAGCAGAGCAACGCCAAACGACACGGAAATTGGCAGAGCAGCGGGAAGAAGCGCCCATGACGTCAGCATCCCTGCTACCATACCAAGCCCTCCGGTGCGAGGAACAGACTTGGTATGAAGAGAGCGGGGATTAGGATGATCCAGTATCTTGAGAACGTTGCCTTTTATCAACCACCAAATCAAGGTGAGCGTTACCGTAAACGCTATTAATGGCGCGGTAGCAAGCGAAAAGGAGAGACCTGCAATCATGATAGGGGATTATAGCTGTCGAGGATGGGATGCGGCGACTTGTTCAGAGGTTCCCCAAGACCCATAGATTCGGCGTGCCAATTTGATTTTAAGATCCTCGAATAAATTCTGAGGTGGCCAGGGACGCGCTCAGGTGCTTATCCAGAGGTTTCCTACATTCCAGTCTCACGTTTTTGGTCAAAAAAGCTGGTATCGTTGCTCACAAAAGATATCCGGGTTATAAGCATCTGCTAGAAGAATCCGTGAGAATCTCATATCAGGGCCATTCTGCCGGCTGTTCTAAATCGTCTTATTGCTGATACCGGTCCTGTAAAATCACAATTCATTAAAAGAGCCTGCTGGTGAAAAAGATATCGCTCAATGCGCAGATTCTGTTCGGTGTGATGACCGGAATCATGCTGGGGCTGGGATTTTCCGAGCTCGGACGAGACTCGGCAGTGACGCAAAACGGACTGTATATCGCCGGGCTGATTGGCACATTGTTCATCGATTTATTGAAAATGGTGTTGATTCCACTGGTGTTTACTTCCATCGCGGTGGGAGTTGCCAATCTGCGCGCCCATCGGCAGATGCATAGCGTATGGAAGGCGACACTGGGATTTTTTTTATTTTCCATGGCATTGGCAATCATGCTGGGGCTGGCCGCCGCCAACCTTTTCCGGCCAGGCGAGGGGCTTCAACTTGCCATGTTTCAGGATGCAATGCA
Source organism: Pseudomonadota bacterium (assembly GCA_030856655.1). Taxonomy (GTDB): domain Bacteria; phylum Pseudomonadota; class Gammaproteobacteria; order Burkholderiales; family Nitrosomonadaceae; genus Nitrosospira. Next base: position 5,638 of record JALYOY010000302.1, read on the forward strand.
GGGTTTTGAAGCCAAACAGATGTCCCTGCCGGAGTTCTTCGCCCAGTTCCTGCACTCGCTCTTCCAGAATCCCATAACAGCTTTAGCTCAGGGAGACATCCTGGCGGTAGTGATATTCGCACTATTGCTGGGGATTGCTTTGGTGGTGGGTGGCGAGCGCTACGCCAATATCATCGTTCTGCTGCAGGAATTGCTGGAGCTTGTGCTGATGCTGGTAGGCTGGATTATGCGACTGGCGCCACTCGGCATCATGGCGCTCCTGCTGCAGTTGGTTGCCGTCCAGGATACGGCTCTCCTTGCCACGCTGATAAAGTTTATCGTGGTGGTGGTGGGCACCACGCTACTGCATGGCATAGTGGTATTGCCGCTGATTCTTTATGTGGTAACCGGCATGATGCCGCTCAAATTCTGGCGCGGCGCGCGCGAAGCGTTGATAACGGCTTTTGCCACCAGTTCCAGCTCCGCGACTTTGCCGGTCACCTTGCGCTGTGCGGAACAGCACTTGCACGTCAAACGCGATATTGCCGGCTTCGTCATACCGCTGGGCGCTACCCTCAACATGGACGGTACCGCCTTGTACGAGGCGGCCGCAGCGCTGTTCGTCGCCAATTTGGCAGGTATTGAACTTAATCTCGTGCAGCAGATGATTGTTTTTTTTATCGCCATGCTCGGCGCGATGGGCGCACCAGGCATCCCGAGCGCCGGCATGGTGACCATGGTGATGGTGTTGCAAGCGGTTGGCCTGCCAGCCGAGGCCATCGCAATTCTGCTGCCCATAGATCGCCTGCTGGATGCCTTTCGTACGGCGGTTAATGTCGAAGGGGATATGGTAGGCAGCCTGGTGGTACAGAAGTGGGTGAAAAGTGGGCATCACGATACCGGTAGTGTCCGGTAGCCTTCCGGACTTAAATGAAATTTACCGCAAAAGCGTTTCTTCCGTTCATATTTCGCTGCTTTTTCGGCTGACAGAACAACTATTGGCCTTCAAAATCCTCAAAATCTGCCGATCGGATGAGCGGCAAATCATCAGGTAATATCTATTTTTTAATAGTTATTTCCGCCAGAGCAGGACAAATGCCGGGTGTGGCATATTGTCGCGCGGCAATATGTCACATTCCCAAGCCGATTTTCCCCCTCTACAATTCCATCGCATAATTGGTTTTAACAACGGCAGCCAAGGAGGCAGACATTGTTTACCAAACTGAGAGAGAACACATTGTTCAAAACACTATTGGAAGCACTTCGTTTCGGCCGCAAAGGGATAGCAAAGAAAACGGTCCCAGCAGGTCCAAAAGAGACAGGAGATGCAAGGAAAATAAGGGTCAGTAGAGATAGATCGTTCCCGGATGCGGTGTGGAATCGCAGCAAGTCAGCAAGATACAGGCGGTCGTGAGAAAGCAGTGTTCGGGTTTTATTCGGATATGCCGGCAATAGCACAGGAGAATCCCTTCTAATTTAATTTTACAAGGATGCGAGCGGCTTGCGGCAGATTATGCGCGCCCGCAAAAAAGCCTATGAAGATCCCGAAAAGAATTGAACCGCTCGTCGAAGAGGGTCTCGTCGACGAGGTCGTCTGCCAGCTCATGAGTGGCAAGGAGGCCATGGTCTACATTGTCCGTTGCGGGCAAGCCATTCGCTGTGCAAAAGTTTATAAAGAAGTCAATATGCGCAGCTTCCGCAAGAACGTTGACTACACCGAAGGCCGAAAGGTAAAGAACAGCCGCCGCGCCCGCGCCATGGAGAAAGGCACCCGCTACGGGCGCAAGGCGCAGGAAGATGCATGGCAAAGCGTTGAAGTGGATTCCTTATATCGCCTTGCTGCTGCCGGCGTGCGGGTACCGCAGCCCTATCATTTCTTTGAGGGCGTGCTGCTGATGGAACTGGTGACCGACGTCAATGGCGACCCCGCCCCCCGGCTCAATGACTTGGTGCTGACGGCAGAACAGTCCGGCGAATACCATCGCGTACTGATCAGGCAGGTAGTTCGCATGCTTTGCGCCGGAGTCGTTCACGGCGATTTGTCTGAATATAATATCCTCGCCGGCAGCGACGGACTTGTCATCATCGACCTGCCCCAAGCCATCGACGCGGCGGGTAACAACAATGCCCGCCGTATGCTCGTGCGAGACATCGAAAACTTGACTGCCTACTTTGGCCGCTTTGACCCGAAACTACTTGCCACCGACTATGGCGCAGAGATATGGTCGCTCTACCAGAGCGGCACGTTGCATCCGGAGATCACGCTGACTGGGCATTTTGAGCGCGACGAGAAACCGGCTGATGTGAGCAGTGTCATGCGGGAAGTAGACGCGGCGCTCAAAGAAGAGGCGGCACGGCAACGGTATAAACGGGAAATGGCAGATAAGATGCTTTCTTGATTCAAGCCAGGCTGAGCGCCGATCAGCTTGCCCGCTGACCGCGACGTACGCCGTTGATGTTCCTGTTGGAGATGCCTCGATTTTTTGTTTTCTATCCGGTTATGGTCCCAGACAATTCAATTTCTGGATAGGCTATCGAACGTATTGCCGCTCAGCGAGGTCGGGGGGTTTCACGTTAATTGTGGTTTAGCGAGACTCGGCAGCGCCGAATACTGTCGTACCGGGATAATACTCCTGCCCCCATCTGCTTATAGCTTCTAATACAGGCTTCAAGTCCGCACCCTTCTCTGTTAGAACGTACTCATAACGCGCGGGTTTCTGCTGGTAGGCTCGTCGGGTAATAAGACCGGCGGTTTCTAATTTTTTTAGCCGATCTGAAAGAATGTTTGAAGCGATTTTCTCCGGTGAAGATATCAGATCCTGATAACGCCTTTTACCCAATACGAGATCCCGGATAATCAGCAGCGTCCACTTATCACCAAAGGTGTTCAGTCCATTGGTAATGGGGCAGCAAGACCGCTCAAAGGTTAATTTCCTGTCTGATGCTGTGCCCGATGCCTTAGGGTCGCCTGTCATGATCCACCTGTTGTGTTGCGCCACATGAAATAATGTAATACAGTAACTTGCACTTTGCAATACATTAAGGTAGGCGAGGTCGCTAGTGAATTGCAAGTTAATAAGTAATAAGCAGCCGTAAGCAGGGGCAGGGCGTGTCGTCCAGAAGATGATGGAGATTTTGATGTTGATGCTTTACCAATTCGCACGTACCTGGGGCAACCCAAATCTAAGTCATTTTTGCTGTAAAACAGAGACATATCTGAGAATGGCAGGCATTGAGTACGATATCAAGACGACGCTTCCGCTGTTTGCACCGAAGGGCAAGCTGCCTTATATCGAGGATGGCGATCTAAAGTTGGCAGATTCCCGTTTTATCATCCGGCACCTTAAAACAAGGTACAAGGATCTGGATCAAGGCCTAACTTCGGCAGAGTCAGCGCTATCACTGGCAATGCAACGCTTGATCGAGGAACACCTGTTTTGGGTTACGATGTATTCACGGTGGCAGTACACCGATGCAAATTGGCAAATCAATAAGAAAGCTATATTTGGAGTTTTGCCGCCCGGCGTTCGCGATATAGCGGCTTCCATCTATCGTTACAAGATCAATCAACAGATTTACGGGCATGGTACAGGCCGGCATAAGCCGGATGAGATCTTTGAACTCGGCATGCTTGACATCGATGCGCTGTCAACATGTTTGGGAGAAAAGAAATATTTCCTGGGCGATCAGCCGACCACCCTGGATGCCACTGCCTTCGGATTTTTGATCAATACCCTTGGTTGCCCCATTGAATCACCGCTCAAGGATCACGGCCTGTCGAAAGATAATCTGAGAAATTATATTGACCGGATCAAGAAACTATATTATTCAGATTTGCAGCCGGCTTGATGCACTTGCAAAGATGTCATTTGCCCTCTTCAACCCCATGCCCGCGTCCTTCTTGCGTAGCCGGTTTTATAGGCGGTGGACAGGCTTTTGAATTCGTCGTAAAAAATGCTGCACGAAGAGACCGGCTAAGCTTCGTAACTATGAATATCGAGTGGAACGTTTGGTTTTACGCAACAACGAGAAGGTATTAGATTTCGAGTAGCGAATTCAGTTCAGTTTTCTCATCTCACTGGCACGCATCAAGAGTTCAAGTGTTACTTCAAGCTTAATAACTCGCTCCGTCAAATGCTCAATGCGTGTTTGCTGATCCCGGACCGTACCAGACAACGAAATCACTTTCTCATTCATGTTAATCACGGTTGCGAGTGCTTCCCACACCTTATCAGTGACCGTCATCAGGCGCCCCTCTTTCAAGTGCCTGAATCCGCTTGTTTGACTGAGCCACAAAATTCAATGTTTCATCGATTGCGGCATTTGCCTCTTTCGTCGAGCGTCCGACACGCTCCAGCAGTACATCGATTTGACGCTCATCTTCCGCCGGCGCAAATCTCTCTACAGCACGTCGCATCAGTTCGCTTACGTTCATTCCCATATGCTTGGCCATCGATGAAATCGACTTCTTTTGAGTCGCCGTTACTTGCACGACAATTCGCTCAGTTGCTGTTCCCATAATCTTCCTCTATGTATATGTCCATACATGCACATAATATATTAAAAAGTGACATGTCAAGACAGAATTATTCCTTTTCCTGACGTAAGAGCTGTTGCAAGTAATCACGCCATCCCCTAAATTGGCTGATATCCCTTGCGTTCGCCACTGCATAGCGCTCACACAGGAAGCCTTGCACCGCGCTGCCATCCGCCAGGGTAACGATGCCAATACCCAGCGGTGCCGAAATTCCCGCCACAAAACTGCCGAATTCATGCATCGGCAATTCCCAAACCTCGACTTCGATGGCGACTCCCTGCTCGCCCTTTTCCACTCGCAACATTCCCGGACGATAGGGTGGCTGCCCAGGAAGGGCGTAAAGCTTGTAGTCTGGCGAAGTCGTAGTGCTTGCTACCAACCCCGCCTTGCGGCTGGTTAATTGTTCATTCAGTGGCAAGCCGGACAAATGCGCTCCACAGACTGCTATGCGTACCCGCCCCGACTTCAATTCCTCTGATGCGCCTTGAAACGAAACCTTTTCTGCCGAGTCTTCTTTTTGCAGGGAAAGGCCGGTAGCCCCAAGGCATAACCCATAGGCTTGCTGCATGCGTCCGGCGAGATGCAGTAACTGCTCATCCTGATGGGCTGGCGCCGCCAGCGTTATGCCAAACGGCAAGCCATCGTTTTGAAATCCGGCGGGCACCGCCACCGCCGCGTAGTCGAGAAGATTCATGAAATTGGTGTAGTAACCAAGATTCGCATTGAGGCGTATGGGGTCTTCCCGCATTGCCTGGATGGTATAGATGGTGCCGGCAGTTGGCGTCAACAGGCAATCCACTTCGGTCCAAATACGATCAGTCTGAAGTTTAAGCCTGCGCAAGTCATATAGACCGTTGAAGGCGTCCGTAGCCGAGTACTGTTGCGCGCCGGCAATTATCTCCCGGACAGGAGCAATCACCTGGTCGCTGTGCAGCTCGAAAAATTGCTGAATCGCCGCGTAACGTTCAGCTACCCAAGGGCCTTCATAGAGCAGACGCGCGGTTTCCAGAAAGGGAGCAAGGTCTATCTCGATTGCTTCTCCACCCAAAGTTTGCATGCTTGTTACCGCTTCCTCGAACAATCGTTCGCCTTCGTGATTGCCGAAGAATTGCAATTGTTTCTTAACGGGTACACCAAAGCGGAAACGTTGCGAGCCGAAATTGAAGTCATGCCCCTCTCTCTGTCGCGAATAGATGTCCTCAGCGTCGTAGCCAGCGGATACGGCTAAAATGCGCTCTGCATCAGCAATCGTCAGAGCGAAGATGGAAACACAGTCCAGCGAACGGCAGGCCGGCACTACCCCGCACGTAGAAAGCCAGCCAATAGTTGGCTTATACCCGATAATATTATTGAACGCAGCGGGTACCCTGCCAGAGCCGGCAGTATCGGTTCCCAGGCTGAAACATACTAAACCTTTCGCCAAAGCCACTGCTGAACCTGAGCTCGAACCGCCAGAAATATAATCAGGATTGAACGCGTTGAGGCAAGCTCCATAAGGGGAACGTGTGCCATTAAGCCCGGTGGCGAACTGATCAAGATTGGTCTTGCCGATGGGAATCGCGCCTGAGTCGAGCAATCTCTGCACCACCGTTGCATGCTGCTGTGGCGTATAGGCAAACGCTGGGCAAGCGGCTGTGGTCGGTACGCCCGCCAGGTCAATATTGTCCTTGATGGCGAAGGGAATGCCATACAGCGGCAGCGCTGCCATGCCTTTGGCATTGGCGCCGGCCTTGGCCTCGACCGCAAGGGCGTAGCCTCTCAATGTTTCGAGCGGCAGAGCGTGTATCCATACGTGGTCAGCATCATTCTGGATCAGTGCATGCACCACCTCCACCATCTGGCTGGGTGTCAGTTCGCCGCTGGCATAACGTTGCAGCAGGGAAGGAATATCGCCCAGGCTTTTTACAGACAGTACCTTGTCCACGTCGGTCACGCTTCCTGGATTACCAGCAACATCTGCCCTGCGGACACCTGTCCACCCTCCTTGCAGAACAGCTGCCATATTGTCCCACTGACGGATGCTTCCACCGCGAATTCCATTTTCATCGATTCGACTACCACAAGCGGACTTCCCATTTTGACGCGCTGGCCTTCCTTGACCAGTAGCTTCCATACCGTGCCGGTCACGTGCGCGCTGACGGCTTGCGCGCCATCCGGCAAATCCAGCTCGCTCTGCGTATCCGCTTCGCCAAGCGTTACCTCACTCACGTATTCTGCCTTATCCGCAACCTTCCAGCGCTCGCGTTCGGCTTCGAATGCAGCCTGCTGTTTGGCTTTAAAAGCACTAATCGACGCCGCATTCTGTTGCAGAAAGATGTGGTACTGCTTCAAGCTGAACGTCGTCTCTTCCACACGTAAGTTGAAGTGACCTGTGGTGAAATCCTTGCGTAATTGGAGCAGTTCGTTTTCACTTACCGGATAGAACCGGATTTGGTCGAAGAAGCGCAGCAGCCAGGGTTTGCCGTCCTTGAAATCGGCTGTCTGGCGATAGCGATTCCACATCTGTATGGTGCGCCCGACAAATTGATAGCCGCCCGGACCTTCCATGCCATATACGCATAAGTAAGCGCCGCCTATACCTACCGCGTTCTCGGGGGTCCAGGTGCGTGCCGGGTTGTACTTCGTGGTAACCAGGCGATGGCGGGGATCTACGGGCGTTGCCACCGGCGCGCCTAGATACACGTCGCCAAGCCCCATCACCAGGTAACTTGCCTCGAACAGGATGTGCTGCACTTCCTCGATGCTGTTCAGGCCATTGATCCGGCGGATAAACTCGATATTGCTCGGGCACCATGGCGCATCGCTGCGCACCGATTGGATGTATTTCTCAATCGCCAGCCGCGTTGCCCCATCATCCCATGACAGTGGCAGGTGCACGATACGCGTCGGTACCTCCATGTGCTCAATTGCAGGCAATTTTTTTTCTGCGGCAATGAGATTTTTAAGCAGCTTGTCGCGCGACAGCACGCGCGAATCAAAGTGGATCTGCAATGAGCGAATGCCAGGCGTGAGATCTATAATGCCTTTGAAGCGGCCCGCATCGAGAGCTTCCTGCACCCACTCCATCAGCGCGTGCGCACGGAAGCGCAGATTCAGGTCGAGTTCCAGCGGCCCGTATTCGACCAGAAGATTTTTGTCGCCGGACTGCCGATACACCACCTGTACCTGCTGGGGATTTTCCGGAATGCTATGCAGAACAGGGCTATCCATTGTGCCGCTTGGCTTGGGCAATGCGGGAATAATTTCCGGCACCCGGAGATGCCGGATAGTTGCATCCTGCAATTTTTCCAGCGCGAGTGCCTCCTCCATCGACATCCGGCAAAAACGTACGCTATCTCCCGGCTTGAGTTGCCCCATCTTCCATAGTTCGGCATGAACGATAGTCACTGGACAAACGAAGCCTCCCAGGCTGGGGCCATCCGGACCTAGTATTACTGGCATGTCGCCAGTGAAATCCACCGTGCCGATGGCATATGCATTGTCATGGATGTTAGATGGATGCAGCCCCGCCTCACCCCCATCGCTGCGTGCCCACTGTGGTTTCGGGCCGATCAGGCGTACGCCGCTGCGGCTTGAGTTGTAATGCACTTTCCAGTCGACAGAAAGGAATGTGCGAATATCCTCGTCGGTAAAAAAATCCGGCGCTCCGTGGGGACCGTACAGCACGCCAATTTCCCATTTATCGCTGTAATGGGGAATTAGTTCTTCCTGCAGCACGCGATGGGCGCGGTTATTCGCCGCCACGATGTGCAGTACATCGCCGGTAAGCAGAGTGCGCCCAGCGTGTCCCCCGAACTGTCCAAGGGTAAAAGTGGACTTGCTACCTAGATAACTGGGCACCTGAAAACCGCCTTGGACAGCAAGATAGGCACGACAGCCATAGCCCGCGAGTTTTCCGAACTGCAATAGAGAGCCGGCTTTGATTGAATGCGCCTGCCACTGAACCAGAAGTTCACTATCTAGACGCATCTCCATGGCTGCGCCACACACCGCAATAATGCTATCGCAGTTAAAGCGCAGTGTCGGGCCAGCGAGAGTAATCTCGAGCGCGGCCTTATCTTCCGAGTTATTAATTAGACGGTTGGCCAGGCGGAATGCCAGTCCATCCATCGGTCCCGACGGCGGCACACCGATATTCCAATAGCCGATCCGCCCCGGATAATCCTGCACTGTGGTTTGCACGCCCGGTGTGAGGACATCGATCGTATGTGCAATATAGTGAAAGCCATTCAGGAAGCTCGTAGTGTGCCGTCCGCTGCGAAATGCCGTGCCGTGCAGAATTTGTTTAAGGTAGTCTAAATTTGTTTCGATGCCTTGCAGCGCGGTCTCATCCAGTGCAGCCAGCAGTTTAGCAATAGCCTGTTCACGGTCCGCCGCATGCACAATTATTTTTGCCAGCATTGGGTCATAGAATGGAGATACCTCGACACCGCGTTCCACCCACGTTTCGATACGTGCAACAGACGGGCGCGGAAGCTCCGCTGCGGTGAGCGTGCCGCAGGATGGCTGAAAATCCCGGGCCGGATTCTCAGCATACACGCGGACTTGAATGGATGCACCGTGCGCCTGGATGTCGAACGAATCCAAAGGCGCCATATCTCCGGCAGCTTGCCGCACCATCCATTCCACCAGATCAATACCAGTCACTTCTTCGGTTACGCCATGCTCGACCTGCAGGCGTGTATTCACCTCCAGGAAATAGAATTCGCCGCTCGATGCATCGAAAATGTATTCCACCGTGCCGGCGGACTGATAGTTGACCGCCTTGCCCAAGCGTACGGCAGCATCCAGCAGGCCCTCACGCAGGTTAGGGGTCAGGTTGGGTGCGGGTGTTTCTTCAATTACCTTCTGGTTGCGCCGCTGCATCGAGCAGTCGCGTTCACCCAGCGCAACCACCTGCCCTTCACCGTCACCAAAGATCTGCACCTCAATATGGCGCGCATTCTCGACATATTTTTCCAGAAACAGACCGGCGTCCTTGAAATTGTTCTGCGCCAGATATTTTACCGATTCATAAGCACCGCTCAGCTCATCCCTGTTCCAGCATAAACGCATGCCGATCCCACCGCCTCCGGCGGTGCTTTTTAGCATGACCGGATAACCGATACGAGCCGCTTCGTGAAATGCCTCTTCCACATTTTCCAGCAAATCCGTTCCCTGCAGCAGCGGCATCCGGTTCTGCAGCGCCAGTTCGCGCGCGGTGTGCTTGAGGCCGAAAGCGCGCATTTGCTGCGGGGTGGGGCCAATGAAGCAAATGCCATGCGCGGCGCATTGCTCGGCGAAATCCGCTTTTTCGCTGAGGAAGCCATAACCCGGGTGAATAGCCTTTGCACCAGCGCGCCCGGCGGCTTCCAGAATCTTGTCAGCGCGCAGATAACTTTCCGCCGCGACTCCGCTGCCGATGCAATACGTCTCATCGGCTTCCAGCACATGCCGCGACAGTGCATCGGCATCGGTGTAAACCGCCACGCTTTTCACGCCCATGCGACGCACCGTACGGATAATGCGGCAGGCAATGGCACCGCGATTGGCAATTAATACTTTCTCAAACATGATTTGTTCCCCTACTCTTCCGTATTCCCGACGGCCGTCCGCAGTCAATGCGAACTGCGCTGTTCCTATGTATTACTTTCGCATGCCGCAGCCGAAGGCATTTCACACACAATTAAAAGACGATTAATCGAATGTCATATCGTTTGGATCATCCCAGACCAGCAGGCGGATCGGCGTTGGATTGTAGGCATTGCACGGATTGTTTAATTGCGGGCAATTCGAAATCAGCACTACTACATCCATCTCTGCTTGCATCTCCACGTATTTGCCCGGCGCGGAAACCCCATCCGCGAAATCCAATCCGCCATCTTCCGATACGGGTACGTTCATAAAGAAATTGATATTGCTGGGAATATCACGCTTGGTTATACGGAGATGTTCGCAGATGGGGTCGTGCGCCAACGCATGAAGGAAATTGTCGCGGCAACTGTGCATTGGATATTTTTCAAGCGCGTATCGCACGGTATTGCTTTCCGCTGAGCAGGCGCCTCCAACCGTGTCATGCCGTCCGCATGTATCCGCAACGACGGTCAGCATGATATTGCCCAAATTGGAATACAGCCTGCTGCCAGTGGTGAGGTACAGCATATTCTGGTAGCGGATCGTATCGGTTGCACTGTAGCGCTCCAGGGCATTGTTGGCGTTATAGAAGAGGGTATCCACTGCCTGATTGCCCTCCAGATCGACAATACGGAATACCTGATCTTTCTTCACTACTTTGACCCATGGCTCGCCTGCGGCGCAAATCTCATCCACCACCGCAAGATTGGGATTCAGTTTGCTTTCATTAAGATTCTGCGCACTCACGCTGCACCTCCACAGGTGTATAAACGCTGGTTGTTTTGCAGCCCGCGTGCGTTCTCCGCAATGCGCGTACATTCACTGATCGCCGCAGGAGGTGTTGCAAAGGCGGCCAGGCTGACCGCGCCCGGATGGTAAATTTCAGCCGGATCGAGTGGATGGGGTGCACAGGACAGCACTACTAGCGTATCCATCTCGAAACTAAGGTTCACATGATCGCCCGCTTTACTGTTACGAGCGTGAAACTCTAATGCCCCGGAAGAATCGGCGGTCACTTTGCTGAAAAAATTAATATTGGACACGACGTCGCGCATGCCCAGTCCCCACTTTCCCAGCTCAATCAGCATGCCATCCAGCCCGCTGCGAAACATCTCATTACGACACTCCTGATATCGCCCGATACCAAATTTCCCGCGTATCAACACAGCATCGCTCATGCCGCACACGGTGTCATTCCAGCCTGAAGTATCTTCCGTAATGCAGCAGAAAATGCGCCCCATATCGGAATGACAGGCATGACCCTTGGTCAGCCGAAAAGTGTGCTGCGACTTCAGCGTGTCAGCCATGTTGTAGCGCTCCAGTTTATCTTCATGATTGAAGAATAGTGCGGCCGCATTTGCCCCGCCTGTCACATCCACCAAACGCAGCGTCACACCTCGGCGTACGATGCCGGACCAATGGCAACCCCCTGGGATGGTTTCTTCCCATAAAAACGTATTTGGTTGGCTCATGTTTTTTCTCCTCATCAAAACGAATAATCCAAATACCTAACTTGCTGAAAATCCCTCCTGCTTCACACCGGCGCCGTGCCTTTAGGAGCAGGCCTTTTCACGACGCTCCCGGCGGATTTTATTTATCAGAATATATAGTGTGGTTAGACTCAGGATGCTGCCCAATACCAGGGGCACTGCCCAGAGTTGCCACCAGGGTGCGTTGGGCGCGACAACATAGGTGCGTGGCCAAGCGATGTTGACAAATTCAAACACTGACCAGATGAAAGCTACCGTATTGATCACTAGTCCCCAAACGCCCAGCTTCAATTTGCCCAACGCCGGATCCCAGCGGCCTGTAAGACGGGTAAACAGGCCAACCCCGGTCGTCATGGAAAACATGGCATATAAGCCGCCGGTACCGAAGGCTATCACGGTGGCAACCGCCCCATCGTTCAGCCCAAACAGCAACCCGAGTCCCGCCAGCAGTACGGTGCAAATAATTGCGTTGCGCGGTGTTTGATCAGATGCCAACCGGCTTAATACCGTGGGCATATTGCCCTCGCGGGCCATTGAATAAACGATGCGCGACGTGTATTTCACGACCGAGGCCCCGCAAGCAAAAAAAGCAATCATGACGATAGCTAAAAAAGGTTTCTCCGCCCATTCTCCAAAACTACTGGTAATCACCGGCGTGATTGGATCAGACGAGGCACTCGTATTCATCAGGGTGTCGCGGTCGAAACTCAACGTCAGCGCGGCGGAGTTGAAGAGCACCACACTTCCCACCATGCACAGGGAAAGGAAAATTGCGCGCGGGACCATTCGCTTGGGCTCATGGGTTTCCTCGGCTATGGTGGAGCAGGCATCAAAACCGATAAAGGCCCAGCCTGCAATCGCTAGCGCCGCCAAAAAAGCGGCGGTCTCGCTTGGCGCGGTCCCCGTGCCCAGGTTCTGAAACAATTCGGAAAGCGGATGCTGCCGGAAGAAGAAAAACAGGAGCAGCGCCACGCCAAGCGAGCCCACTACTTCGGCGTATACGCCCAGCGTGATGACCAACTTAAAAACATTTACGTGAGCCAGATTGAGCAGCGCACAGAGCAGTAGGAAGACCGCGCCCCATATGACTAACGTTTGTCCGGACCCACCCGTCGATCCAAAAAAAATGGAAAGCCAGACGCCCCCGGTATAGGCGGTTGTGGTTAGCATCGCGATAGTGGAACTGACGTAGATGACGCCGGCAAATTGTCCGGTGACGTTCCCTCCGAGATGGCGGGCCCATTTGTAAGCGCCGCCTGCAATCGGAAACTGCGAAGACAGCTCGGCGTAGACAGTCGCCACTAACAATTGCATCACCAGACAGATAAGTAGCGCGGCAAACCAGCCGCCTCCCGTCACAGCAGTCTGCACGCCCATAATTGCATAGAGTCCTACCACTGGCGAGACGACTGCAAAGCCAAGGGTAATGCTATTCCAGACACTCATGCTGCGATTGAGCCTACCGGCAGTGGCGGGAGCGGTCCCGCCAAGACCAGGAGCAAAACTATCCCGATTTTCTTTTATTGACATGGCGTTCCTCTCGGATCACCGACGTCTTTTTTTATGCGGACGAACGCGGTCCTCGGGGAGCCAAGCAGCCTCCAGGCGTTATCAATTGCAGCAGAAAGGGGGGAAATGGGAATAGATGCAGGCAAGAGGTGCATGACAAAGTCTCCATTAGTCAGCGGTTAGGTCCCAGAGTCAATGTATTTCCTATACATGATCTCCCGGGCTTTTATCCCTCCGTGGAGCCTCGTCACGACGAAGCCGGAAACTCTCGGACCAGACGCATCCCTTACGGAAGCCGGAACCCTAGTTCCTCATCTACATCAGCAGTGCCATTTTTGACTGCATTTCAGATGAAGCATCAAAATTCCCAGTACTACCGAGTAATTCTTTTAGCAACTGCCTGGATGAAGGAACTACCGTACCGCTCCACACGCGAACTCCCCCCGACCACAAGCAAGTTACTGAAAACAAATTGTACACATCCAACAAAAAAAAACAATATTAATTATATTGTCAACCATTGAAAGTAGCGCAAAGGTGGTGGCGAGCGCCTGAATATCGACGTTAAAAACCCGCCGGATTTAGATCCTCGCCAGGAATCGAAATGGAGATAACTCAAGGTCTTTGCAGCGCCCGAATTGTGCCATATTGTGACCATAAATATGGTCATCTATTTTTTACGCGCCACAATCACGCCGTCACGAGTCGGGTTGATAAAAGCGTCGAATCCGGGGTCATTAAAAATAAGTTGATTGTGCTCAAGAATTGCTTCAGTCCAGCCCGGAACAATATCAACAAAATTTTCCACCGCTACTCGTCCATGCCAAAGCACATTATCGGCAATATAAAGTCCGCCAGGACGAATCCGGTCTTTAGCCATTTGCCAAACTTGGGGGTAATCGCCTTTGTCAACATCGTTGTAGCAGATGTCGAATGACCCTTCGGTTTGCGCAAATATGTCCTGCGAGAGCCCTACGCGGAAATCAACTCTCCCTGATAAATCTGCGGAACAGAGATACCGCTCGGCCTTCTCCTTGTTGAGGGGGTCCCCGTCGCTGCAAATTACCTGTCCATCCTCACCCACCGCTTCTGCAAACCAATAGGCGGAATAGCCGTAGCCGCTGCCAAACTCGAATATACGCTTAGCATTTATCGTCTTCGCCAACGTTTCGAGAAAAACACCGACTAAACGACCGACGATGGGAAAGTTGTTTTTCTTCGCCACAGCTTCCATTTCGGTTAGCACTGGATGATCAGTCCCGTCCACCAGGCGCAGCATATAATCTTCAATCGCCGGGTTGACCGGAACCAGTACGGCAGGATTTAAAATAGTTGGGGATTGCATCGTAGCCATTGTCTGCTCCTCAAGAAAAAAGGTGGGAATATAAATTTCTCTCTGCACCCAACCCTGCGTTTCGACTTTACGCCCAACACGATCGCGGGTCAACGCACCCGAGATTGGCCGAAAAACCTGATTGATAGGCACAGCCTGTTATGAATTTTTTAACCGATTGAAAGGTAAATCGAAGAGTTGTCGCGACAAGCGCAGAAAATCAAAAAGGCGCGCTACGGGCGGGTCGGCGCTATCGGGCGATTCCCCGTTCAAAAATGGTAATGATTCTGCTATAGTTGCGTGCATTTTTCACTAGGGATCCCCAGGAACCTCCGCCATGACCATGCCCCCCCCCCTGACTTCTCAAGTGGTAAATGTCGCCGGACTAGAGATATTTTCGGCACGCATATTCCGATCGCTATTGAAATTGTGCCTGAGTGCAGGAATGTTGAGTCTGGCGTTCCATGTCTTCGCAGCTGAGCCCCCTCCTTCTGGCAACACCATGGTGGCGCCGGCATCTTCACAAACTCCGGCAAGCGGTACCCGGTTCGACTGGTCAAAAGTTCCCCCTGTAACAGCTCCATCGCGTCCCGGTATGTTTTCCATAGCCCCGTCGGGGCCGGGGTATTACTCGCTTTGGGATGCGGTCACTGGAAATGAGCGTAAAACGCCGCCGGTTTCCCCCAACGCTCCGTATGCCCTCATGACCACTCCCGCTTTCGACGTTGATTACCGTTACATGGAAAAACCGGGGTATGAAAAGGATGTTTTTGATCCCATTAAACGTATCCATATGGGTGATGACTTCCTGCTGTCCTTCGGCGGCAGTTTCTGGTATCGGTACATGCGGGAATCCGATGCCCGTTTAACCAACACCAGCGATAGTTATCATTTGATACGCAGCCGATTCCACGCCGACTTTTGGTATCGGGACCGTGTCCGGCTATTCGCCGAGTTTCTGGATGCTCGCAGTTCCGGTCAGGGCCTAACGCCCGCTGCTACGGATGTCAATCACACTGACATGCTGAACCTCTTTGCGGATATTAAGCTGGCGAATATCAAGGATGGCCCCGCTTACCTCCGCGTAGGCCGCCAGGAATTGCTCTACGGCTCTCAAAGGCTGATTTCAACCTTGGACTGGGTTAATACGCGGCGCACCTTCCAGGGTGCTAAAGCATTCTGGCGCACCCCTACATTTGATCTGGACGCTTTCTGGGTGCGGCCGATGATTACGGAAAGGGACAAATTCGATAATTGGGATCAGAAACAGGAATTCTTCGGTTTATGGGGAACTTACAAGCCCATGAAAGGCCAGCTTGTCGACATGTATTTCTTGAGTCTGGACGACAATCGCAACCGGGCATTAGGCAGAAACGGTATCCTGGGCCATTCGATCACGCATACTCTCGGCGGCCGGCTCGCCGGCGACTACAATCAATTCCTCTATGAATTGGAAGGAATGTACCAGTTCGGCCAATACTCGAACCAGAATATCTCCGCCTTTGCGGTCGCCTCCGGTGCGGGCTACCACTTTAAGGGAACCCCCATGAATCCCCAGTTCTGGCTCCGCTATGACTTTGCCTCCGGCGACAACAATGCAAATGATGGCGCACGCAACACCTTCAACCAGCTCTTCCCCTTCGGGAATTATTATCTAGGCTGGATAGACCGGGTGGGCCGCCAGAATATCCACGACTTCAATGCCCAGATTAACCTGCATCCCCAGCCCTGGGCTACGTTCACCGCCCAATACCATCGATTCTATCTGGCCAATAAGCAAGATTTTCTATACAACGCCGCCGGTGCCGCTACCCTGCGAGATGCCACGGGCCAAGCAGGCGGTTATGTAGGAGACGAGATTGATTTCCGCTTAAACCTTCACGTCAACCGCCACCAGGATATCCTGGTCGGCTACTCTAAACTCTTCGCCGGCAGTTTTTTAAAGGCCACAGCACCAGGCGTCTCGCCGGATCTTTTCTATGTTCAATACAACGTGCGTTTTTAATCGTCAGGGACGGCAGGCTGATAGGGAAATACAAGTTGCTCATATGAGTACTTTCTAAATTCGGCTTTTTCCCGATCAATCACCGGCAAACTCGCATAACGCAAATACGCTAAAACCCTGAGTTTCCCGACGCCCCCTGCCGCCAACATCCGGCAAATCGATGACGAAACAGCAGTCCACTATTTCTCCGCCCATTTCCTGTATCAGCCTGGCAGCAGCCTCTGCCGTGCCGCCGGTAGCAATGAGGTCATCCACCAGCAGCACGCGATCACCTTTCTGAATTGCATCCACATGGATCTCGATACGATCGCTACCGTATTCCAATTGATAATCGCGCCCGAGTGTCTCGGCAGGCAATTTTCCAGCCTTGCGTACCGGCACGAAGCCCACGCCCAGCTCGTAAGCGACCGGTGCGCCAATAATGAAGCCACGTGATTCGATAGCGGCAATCTTATCGATGCTTACTCCTTGGTAGCGGTTGGTGATCTCCTGGATGGTCGCGCGCAATCCGATCGGGTCTTTCAGCAGTGTCGTGATATCCCGAAACATAATCCCTTCATGAGGATAATGCGCGATAGTGCGAATACGGGATTTAATGGGCATGACAAGGTCCTGTTTCCGCAGTTTAAACTGAGTTTTGCGAGATTTGAGAGATTTTGTGAAAAAAATGTGAGAGATCAATCGATAGCTTTAATCCCTACCCCTAGCGATGAGTTCGATATTATCCCCAGCGTCATTGAGTATAACCGACGGATTCGTCAATTTAGAAGTAAGCGAGGATTAAGCTTCCGCTCCGAACACATAGCCCATAGTCCGCAGCGGTATTTGATATCGAGCCCCGGATGACTTATTGTTTCTTAGAATAGATGCCCGGAAAAGTTGCCGTAAAAACCGTTCTGGTTTATCCTTTGCGCCCCTGCCAATTCCAGGGAGGGCAGATTCCCTCGATCGGAGAGATGGCCGAGTGGTTTAAGGTACACGCCTGGAAAGCGTGCGTACGGCTTCAACCGTACCGAGGGTTCGAATCCCTCTCTCTCCGCCACATATTATATAATGCTATGATTAATAAGAGATAATATTATAACGTATTATCTTGCATACATTT
>JALYOY010000317.1 GCA_030856655.1 Pseudomonadota bacterium
CCTGCAAGTACTGCATACGCCACTGGCTGAAACTGCTGTCCCGGGGAAACTGAACCCAGCCAATGCCCGCTATGTTCTCAATACCTTGGAACGCGCCGTTGAGGGATGCAGCACTAGCAAATTCGGCGCGATGGTCACCGCACCGGTGCATAAAGGCATCATCAATGACGCTGACATTGCCTTCACCGGTCATACCGAATACCTTTCCTGGCTCACAAACAGCCACGCAGTAATGATGCTCGTTGGTGGCGGCATGCGGGTAGCTCTTGCCACCACCCACTTACCGCTAAAGGACGTCGCGGCAGCTGTCACGCGGGAAACGCTAGAGCAGAAACTGCGTATTATTCAGCACGACTTGATCACTCGCTTTGCAATCCCCGAGCCGCGCATCGCCGTCGCCGGATTAAACCCTCATGCGGGCGAATCGGGTCATCTTGGCAGGGAGGAAATAGATACCATCATCCCCTCGCTGGAAAAATTGCGTGACGAAGGCATAAACCTGATTGGTCCGCTGCCAGCGGACACTCTATTCAATCCTTCATACCTGAAGAATTATGATTGCATATTCGCGATGTACCACGACCAGGGGCTACCGGTGCTGAAACACGCCAGCTTTGGGGCAGGCGTCAACGTCACATTGGGATTGCCCATTATCCGTACGTCTGTAGACCATGGCACTGCCCTGGATCTGGCCTCAACCGGGCGGGCCGATGCTGGCAGTTTACTGGCGGCAATTGAAATGGCGGTGATGCTGGCCGGAACCGGGGATAAATTTTCTAACCGAAAGTTGGTGCTCAGCCGCAAGAAATAAGCTGGCTTTCCGTAATGGGAATTGCCGTTCAATCCATGCATCACATCCCCCGCAAGCGCTTTGGCCAGAACTTTCTGATTGACCCACAGATCGTGACGGAGATCGTTCGCGCCATCAATCCCGGCAAAAATGACCTCTTGGTGGAGATCGGACCTGGACTGGGGGCATTGACGCGACCCTTACTGCAATCGCTGAACCATCTGCACGTGGTGGAAATCGACCGAGATATCGTCGAACGACTGTGCCGTGAATTTTCTGAAAAAAATCTGACGGTATATTCGGCGGATGCGCTGGAATTCGACTTTTCCACGCTTGGAAAGAACGTTCGGGTAGTCGGCAATCTTCCCTACAATATTTCCACGCCTATACTATTTCATTTGAGCCAATTTTCGTCTAGTATCAGCGACATGCATTTCATGCTGCAAAAGGAAGTCGTGGCACGCATGGTGGCCCAGCCTTCCACTTCGGATTACGGACGGCTTTCGGTTATGCTGCAATGCCGCTTCGAAATGGAGCAACTCTTCATCGTATCGCCAGAGTGTTTTAGTCCCGCGCCAAAAGTCGAGTCCGCCATAGTGCGCATGGTTCCGCGCAGACAACCTCTATTTGAAGCAAGCAAGGAAAAGTTATTCGCTGGAGTCGTCGCCGCCGCGTTTTCACAGCGCCGCAAAACGCTGCGTAATACGCTGCATGCTTATCTCAAGCCGGAAGACTACCGAGCGCTGGGAATTGACCCAGGCCTGCGAGCAGAGAATTTATCGATGGCACAGTTTGTTGCGATTGCAAGCCGGTTGCCTGGATAAAATTTTTTTAGAAATGCTGTAATCGAATTATAAAGGGAGCCTTATCTTCGGCACATAAAGATCGGTAATCGACCCTTCTGCCATTTCGGCGGCAAAAAAGACCGTTTCCGATAAAGTCGGATGCGGGTGGATAGTAAGGCCGATGTCTTCCATATCGGCGCCCATCTCCAGCCCCAGCACCGCTTCAGCGATCAGTTCGCCCGCATTGACTCCGACTATGCCAGCGCCGAGGATACGTCGGGTTTTTTTGTCCAGTATTAATTTGGTCGTGCCTTCATCACGCGCCATCGCGAGCGCTCGGCCGCTTGCCGTCCAGGGAAACACCGCTTTTTCGTACTCAATGCCTTGCTTACCAGCTTCGGTTTCCGTCAACCCCATCCACGCAATTTCCGGGTCGGTGTAGGCGACCGAAGGAATGGCGCGGGCGTCGAACGTCGCGCTTTTTGTATGCTCTCCCCCCGCAATAATTTCCGCGGCTAGCTTGCCTTCGTGCGTGGCCTTGTGCGCGAGCATAGGTTCACCGACGATATCACCGATCGCAAAAATATGCGGCACATTGGTACGCAGTTGCTTGTTCACAGGGATGAAGCCGCGTTCGTCCACGTTGACGTTGGCATTTTCTGCGCCGATATCGCGTCCGTTAGGGCGGCGCCCTACCGCCATCAGAATGCGGTCGTAGATTTGGGGCTCGGGTACCGCGGGGGAATCGGCCGTTCCTTCGAATGTAACCCTCAATCCGTTCTCATGACTCTCGATGTCAGTAACTTTGGTTTTTAGATAAATCGCTTCGTAGCGTTTCTGTATGCGCCCGTGCAATGGCTTGATGAGATCGGCGTCTGCTCCGGGGATCAATTGATCCATCAGCTCCACTACGCTTATTTTGCAACCGAGCGCGTCGTAAACGGTCGCCATTTCCAAGCCGATGATACCGCCGCCAATGATAAGCATGCGCTTGGGTATATCCTCCAGCTTCAGTGCACCAGTCGAATCCATGAGCCGCGGGTCGTCGTAGGGAAAGCCGGGAATACGTGCCGCGCTTGAACCCGCCGCGATGATGCAGTGTTCGAACGACACGGTTTTCACGCCACGGGGTGTTTCTACCTGGATCATGTTGGGCGAAGTAAACGTGCCCTTCCCTTGTGCCACTTCAACCTTGCGCTGCTTCGCCAATCCAGACAGTCCCTTGGTAAGCTTGCCGACGATTGATTCTTTCCACGTCCGAAGCTTGCTGAGTTCTATGGCGGGCTTACCGAAAACAATCCCCTGGCGCTCCGTTTCTTCCGCTTCGGTGATGACTTTCGCCACATGCAGCACTGCCTTGGATGGAATGCAGCCGACATTGAGGCATACTCCGCCGAGTGCGGGGTAGCGCTCGATCAAGACGACTTTTTTGCCGAGATCGGCTGCGCGGAATGCAGCGG
>JALYOY010000330.1 GCA_030856655.1 Pseudomonadota bacterium
CTGCGGATGGTCGCGAGACGAGCTGCGTGGTTGCTGGTTCCTGATACTAGGCCGAAGTCCTGCACTTTTTCCCACAGCGGCGTACCGGCAAGATCAAAAGCACCGCCGTTGTCCACCTCCCGCCACAATTCTTTCACCTTCATGGCATCCCGCCCGGTCAAATCAAAAATAAAACGCTCGAAATTGGAAGCCTTGGAAATATCCATTGAAGGACTGCTGGTGTGCAGCGTTTCTGCGGTGGCGCGTGGCCGATAGCAGCCGGTCTTAAAGAATTCATCCAACACCTCGTTTTCATTGGTGGCAAGTACCAGCCTTTTAATTGGCAGCCCCATCATCCGCGCCACATGGCCCGCACAAATATTGCCAAAGTTTCCTGAGGGGATAGCAAACGAGACCTGGTCGACATTCGAATGAGTCGCGGCAAAATAACCTTTGAAATAATAAACGATCTGCGCCACGATACGCGCCCAATTTATGGAATTGACCGTACCGATACGGTATTTTTGCTTGAAGCTATAGTCATTGCTGACCGCCTTGACGATATCCTGGCAGTCGTCGAACATGCCGCGAATGGCGATATTGAAAATGTTCGGATCTTGCAAAGAAAACATTTGCGCAGTCTGGAAATGACTCATCTTTCCCTGGGGTGAAAGCATGAAGACGCGGATGCCGCGCTTGCCGCGCATGGCGTATTCGGCGCTAGGTCCGGTATCGCCGGAAGTAGCGCCGAGTATATTAAGATCCTCGCCTGTTTTTGCCAGAGCATACTCGAACAGATTGCCAAGCAACTGCATGGCGATGTCCTTGAACGCCAGCGTCGGCCCGTTCGATAAACCCAGAATGTGCAGCCCCGGCTCTAAAGTATTAAGCGGTGTAATCTCTTCACTGCGAAATGATTCAGGTGTGTAGCTACGCGCAATGATGCTGCGCAAATCAGTAGCCGGGATATCTCCGGCAAAACGGGAAATAATTTCGAACGCAAGTTCTCTATAGCCCAGGCCGCGCAATTTTTCCAATTGGGCAGCACTGATCTGGGGGTATGTTTCGGGCATCGCCAGCCCACCATCGGAAGCCAGGCCGGCCAGGAGAATTTTTGAAAATTTTTTTTGCGGCATGCCGCCGCGAGTGGAAATATATCGCATTTTTTTGACCGCAGATGCAGAGAATCCCGAGCTGGCAAATGAGCCGTTTGCCTGGCTTGGGTTTTAAAGGCGCCCCTAGATATTATTTACTATTCAATTCTTCCAGCCGGATGCTCGTTACTTTACCCGTTGTCAGAGGCAGTTTTTTGATTCGTGCGATCGCGGCATTAACGTTTTTTTCTAATGCCAAGTGGGTAAGCATGATGATATCCACCTCGTCTTCCCCTTCGCTGGGCTCTTTCTGTACCATTGCATCGATAGAAATGCCAAGATCAGCGAGCACGCGAGTGATATCAGCCAATGCCCCCGGCTTATCCATAACGCGCAACCGCAGATAGTAGGACGTTTCCACCTCTTCAATCGTCAAGATAGGCGTGTTCGATAGCAAGTCAGGCTGAAAAGCGAGATGGGGCACCCTGTGCTTCGGATCGGCGGTATGCATGCGCGTAACATCCACCAAGTCAGCCACCACGGAACTAGCCGTGGGTTCCGCCCCTGCCCCTGCGCCATAATAAAGGGTAGCACCGACCGCATCACCTTTCACTACAATAGCATTCATCACCCCTTCCACGTTCGCAATCAGCCGGCGCGTCGGTATCAGTGTGGGATGAACACGCAATTCAATGCCCTTCGGCGTACGCTTCGTTATGCCCAGCAGCTTGATGCGATAGCCAAGTTCTTCAGCATAACGGATATCCTCCCGGGTTAATTTTGTAATACCTTCAGTGAATACCTTATCGAACTGCATGGGAATGCCGAAAGCGATGGCAGCCATGATGGTGAGCTTGTGCGCTGCGTCAATGCCTTCGATATCAAAAGTAGGGTCAGCCTCGGCATAACCCAATTTCTGTGCCTGCTTCAGCACTGTGTCAAATGTCAGTCCCTTATCACGCATTTCCGACAGAATGAAATTACTTGTGCCATTAATAATTCCGGCAATCCATTCGATCCGGTTAGCGGTTAAACCCTCTCGTAACGCCTTAATAATCGGGATGCCGCCCGCTACTGCTGCTTCGAACGCAACCATCACACCTTTTCTCTGGGCAGCGGCAAAAATTTCTGTCCCGTGGGAAGCCAGCAATGCCT
>JALYOY010000334.1 GCA_030856655.1 Pseudomonadota bacterium
CTTTCTGAAGGAAATGATCGATGTTGAAGGGCCCGACGTATTGCCCCGCTATGTGGCATTGCTGGAGGCGCAAGTGCAGCCCAAGGCCAGCCTGGATCAGATTCAGCCAAATGACCGCGCCGCAAAGTTTGCTTTTGGGTGATTGTGGGGAGTGCCTGGAAGATTTTTTTCAAGGAGAGATTACTGAGCTTGAATCCCGGAGTTGACCGTTCATTTTTCAGCTCGGCGCCATGATCCCGAAAAGACTTTTGCGCCACTTGACCCTTACCTTTTTGTTTTGGTAAGTTTGCCACAATTGCCGAATTCAGGCTAAACCGTTATGTCGGCCACACCTTCCATTGATGTGGTGATCCCGGTCTATAATGCGCCCGCGCTGACGCGGCATTGCATCGATTCCGTAGTCACCTGTCTGGGCCAGTCCATAGAGCATATTTATATTCAGGATGATGCATCCGATGCCGAGACGCACCAGATGCTCGATCACCTGCCATATGAGGGTATCCATGTCCATCATGCCGGGAAGAATCAGGGCTTCGGCGCTTCTGTAAACGAAGCCATCGCTCGCTCCGGTGCATCTTACGTGCTGGTACTCAATTCGGACACGGTGGCAAGCGAGGATTTTCTGCCGCCGCTGTGTGCAGCGCTGGCGGCTGACCCGCAGCTAGCGGTCATCATTCCCGCAGGCAACGACTACGCCAGACACGATCTGCGCCAATATCTGCGCCAGCCCGGCGGTTACATCGTGACGCATCGCCTTCAAGGCCATGCGTTCCTGATCCGGCGTAACGTTTTCCAGGAAGTTGGCGGCTTCGACCCGGCATTCGGCCGAGGCTATTATGAAGATGTAGATCTTGGCCGCCGGCTGGACGTGCGCGGCTGGCGTGTCGGCGTGCATCCCCACGCTCGCATACACCATGAGGGTGGCGGATCATTCGGGCGCGAGCGTTCTTTCAGGGAGTTGGTACGGCGCAACCGCAACCTTTACTACGCGCGCTACCCCAACGCACGGCGCAATGTGCTGCTCCTCTCGGGCAATTCTTCGCCGATGCATTTTCCCTCGCATCTTATGAATGCGCTCGAGAACGTGTTTCACGAAGGAGGATACGTCCATTGGCTCATGCCGGGGCCGGCACGGTCGCTTCCTTGCTTGCAGATGCGCCATGGGTCACCTGGGCTGTTGGCAGCGGTAAAGCTCATGCTGCGCGGGTGGCGACCGGATAAGCGTATTTCCGAAGTGTGGGTGCTGCCCGATGCCCCCCGCTTGCTGCGCGCATCGCTCTTACTTTGGGCGCGCGCCTGCGGACTTAAAGTACTATTATGGGAAGAGATTGCAACAACGAAACCTGAGCCAAGATTGCTTTCAAAATAGCTGGAATAGATTTGGGCATTGGGCGAAGAAGGTTGGAAGCATGTTAATTTTCGAATAGGTGTTTAGTCCAAGGGACATCATCGATCAGGAGGTAAAATGCGCGTAACCATACTTGGCTGCACCGGTGGCGTGGCGGCGGATTTGAGATCCACTTGCCTGATGCTGGATGACGACATTCTGGTTGATGTAGGTACAGGCGCCGGAGATTTAACGGTAAGTCAGATGTTGCGGGTTCACACGGTATTTCTCACCCATTCCCATCTTGACCATGTAGCACTGCTGCCAATGCTGGCTGACGTGGTGGGACCGCGCCGGGATACACCGCTCACGGTTTATGCCCTGCCTGAGACAATCGCCATACTCAAGCAGGATATGTTCAATTTTCGGCTTTGGCCGGATTACACTGCCCTGCCGTCGCCCGCAAACCCCTACGTCGTATTTCAATCTATCGCGGTGGGACAGATGGTGGAATTATCGGGGAGAAAAATCACTCCGCTCCCGGCCCGGCATGCTGTGCCTGGAGTGGCATATCAACTGGACAGCGGCAATGCAAGTTTTGTCTTCAGCGGTGACACGACCTATCATGAGCCGTTCTGGAACGCGCTGAACGCGATCGGCAACCTGCGCTACCTGATGATCGAGGCAACGTTTCTCAACTACAATAAGGCAGGCGCGGAGGCTTCCGGCCATATGCGTCCGGAACTGCTGACGCAGGGATTAAAGCACATCAACAAGTCAGTTCGTCTCCTGATCACTCACATGGAACCCGGCAATGAAGATGCCACGATGCTGGAAATTCAGGCGACAGCGGGAGAATTCGATCCGGAGAAGTTGAAGCGCGGACAGGTGTTCGAGTTTTAACCTGATCCGGCAGTTGACCGCTCATTTTCAATCCAGATTTTCCATTAGGGGGTTAACTGCATGGTCTTCAGGCTTTCTCTGATGGAAGCCATTAGAACAAATTCATTATTGATGTTTAAGGGTCTAATGGAAAATCTGGATTTAATTTGGAGAATTCGCCAGCATCTAGTCCTTGCTGTTTGAGCAATGTGACCTGCTCCTTCTATTAGCTCCATTAAGGGTGAAAATCATGCCGGAAATTCTACTTTTAAATGGTGCTGTTTTGTGGGGTAGGGTCACGTCTGGCATCGTAACCCACGGCGCGCTCAACTCTACCTCGCCGTCTCCCGTCGTTGCGCCTTGCCCTGCGCTCCAAAAGCTATACACTCTAGCCCGTCTAACCACCGGATTTAGGTTAAAGCCACACTTTTCCTGCCATCCTGTTTCATTACAACCATTTCTTCCAGTAAAATAGGGTCAGCATTCCCACGCTGATCGCCGCCATTGTCCCTAGCACCGCGAAAAAACCCCAATGCCATTCAAGCCCCGGTATGTGCTCGAAATTCATGCCATAGAGGCCGGCAATCAGCGACAACGGCATGAATATGGTCGTAATGACGGTGAGAACCTTCATTACCGTACTGATGCGATAGCTCACGCTGGACATGTAAATGTCGAGCATGCCCGCTGTCAGGTCGCGCAGGGACTCAACCGATTCGATAATATGAATGGTATGGTCGTATACGTCCCGCAGATAAAGTAATGTATTGCGGGTGAATAGCGGGGAATCTTCCCGTTGCAATGAACTGATAACTTCGCGTAGGGGCCACAGCGATTTGCGTAGAAAAACACTTTCACGCTTCAGGCCGTAAATCGAATGCAGAGTATGGGGTTGGGGGCGAGCTATCAGCTCCGATTCCAGCACTTCGGTTTTCTCGTCGAGCCGTTCAAGAATGACGAAATAGCTGTCTACAATGGCATCGATCAAACTATACAACAGAAAATCCGCGCCCAATTTTCGGATTTGGCCTTTATTGGCGTGCAATCGCTCACGCACCGACTCGAACTGAACGCCATCCGTTTCCAAAAACGATAGCACAAAATTTTTTCCAAGCACCAGGCTGATCTGATCCGAATCTATTCTTTCTTCCGCGCCCTTGCTCTCATAACCGAAGGTTTTCAGTACAACGAAGAGGTAATCGCCGTAATCCTCAAGCTTGGATCGTTGCTCGGTGTTGAATATGTCTTCCAGCACTAACGGATGAAGGGCAAAACAAGCGCCGATCTGCTCCATCAAGATGGCATCACCCAACCCATGAACGTTGATCCATTGCGTGCCGCGTGCGAGCTTAATTTTATCCGTCAGATTCGCAGCGGTTACCTCGGATTCACGCACAGCGCTCTCATCGTAATCCAGAAGAGTGATCTTCGGGATGGCATATTTCTTTTTTCCAATGTGCACCAGCGTGCCCGGCGGCAATCCTGCTTTAGTGGACCTCTTTTTGGAGTGGGATGCCATCGTCTGATTATTGGAGTTATGCGTTCGTAGCGCTCTTGGCCGCGTCTACTTTACAGGCCATGTTTCCCTCCAGTCTTTCCTGTATGTGAAAATGGAAACCGAGAGCGGCCCATTCCTCCATTTCGGCAGATAGGGCGGTATCAGTCAACGGATTGTGTTCCAACCATCCTGACTGGATGATTAGTTCATATTCCGCGTTGCCCAGACGCGCTTCCAATAGTGGCAATTTGATATCGCTGCGACTCCGGTGAAACAACGTTGCCAGCCGCAGTGCGAACAGCAGGGCCCAATCCAGTGGTTCGACGACTGACTCTCTCGCTTTCCCCAGAGAACCCCGGTGGGCGAGTGTAAGCACACTCAAGCGTTCCTGTTCCATTCTTGAAAAACCGGGCATATCAGCGTTGCCCAGGATATACGCTGAGTGTTTGTGATAACCGGAATGAGCCACCGAAATGCCGATCTCATGCAATCGTGCCGCCCAAGACAGGATCTGCAGCATTTCGTCAGCATCATCGGGGTAATCTGCCAGCAATTGTTTTCCCAGCAATAGCGCCAGCGATTCCACCCGCCCTGCCTGGGCAGAATCGACTCGGTAACGTTGCATGAATTGCTTCACTGTTACTTCGCGCATATCCTGGTTATGGAAGCGTCCCAGCAAATCGTAGAGCACGCCCTGGCGCAACGCGCCCATTGCCTGCGCCATGCGACGGATTCCCAGTTCTGAAAACGCCGCGGACATGATGGCGAAGCCGCCGGGGATGACGGGTGCGCGATCAGCGCGCAGTCCGGCAACTTCCAATTTTTTAATATCGCCTGCCTTGAGCAAACAGTCGCGAAAACTATCCAGCCCTTCCGAGGAAATATCTCCCTTGCCACTGCCGTCATCGAAGTTGTTCAGTTTTATAATTTCACCGAGTGCGCGCGCCGTTCCGGATGAGCCAAATGCGTCCTGCCAATGAATGCTGGAGAATTCCGCGGCGATAGCCTGCACTTCGCTACCTGCCGCAAGCTCAGCTCGCCTCATTGCGCTCTTGGTGATTTTGCCATCCGGAAAAAAACGCAGACTGTAACTGACACAGCCCATATAGAGACTTTCCAGCTTGGTCGGTTTTAGACGGCTGCCAATGATAAACTCGGTAGACCCGCCGCCGATGTCCATCACTAACCGGTTGTCGCGCGAGGCGGGCAGACTATGAGCGACGCCGAGATAGATGAGCCTTGCTTCCTCGTGTCCGGCAATAATTTCGATTGGAAATCCGATGGCGGCTTCGGCTTTTTTGAGAAACGCTGATGCGTTCTTCGCTACTCTTAGCGAGTTTGTGCCGACTGCGCGAACAGAATGCGGTGGAAAGTCCCGCAGACGCTCGCCGAAACGTTTTAGGCAATCCAATGCGCGTGCCTGAGAATTTTCGTCCAGCCGATCATCAGCGGTAAGTCCAGCGGCGAGCCGTACCATTTCACGTAAACTGTCCAGCGGATAGATTTGCTTGCCTACCACCCGTGCCACTTGCAGACGAAAGCTGTTTGACCCGAGATCTACCGCTGCGAGCGTGGAGTATTCAAGCATGGCTTTCAGATTGAATTGGGAAGATTGCTACCAGCCTGGGTGGGCTATTCTCTTACTTCACGCTCGATCTCTTCAACAGTCACATGCCGCACATCTCTGCCCTTAACCATATAAATCACATATTCGGACATGTTTTTGGCGTGGTCGCCAATGCGTTCAATTGCTTTTGCAATAAATAGAATTTCCAGCGCAGTAGAAATTTTGCGCGGATCTTCCATCATGAAAGTGATGAGCTGACGCATGATGGAACGGAATTCTTCATCCACCTGCTCGTCTTGGCGCACGACCCGGGCCGCCGCCGTCAGGTCTAAGCGGGCAAATGCATCCAATGATTTATGCAGCATTTCCATCGCAATATGCGCGACATGTCTGATCTCGACGAACCGTGGCATATGCATGCGGTCGGTTTCGTAGATCAGTTTAGCCATGCGCGCGATCTTTTCCGCTTCATCACCAATGCGTTCAAGATCTGTAATGGTTTTGATAACCGTCATAATCATGCGCAAATCGCCAGCGGCTGGCTGCCGGCGTGCGATTATCTGGCTGCAAATTTCATCTATCGAAACTTCCATTGCATTGACGCGATGGTCATCGGCAATAACATTTTCAATCAGGTTTTCGTTGCCGCTTGTAAGCGCCTCGATGGCTTTTTCGATCTGCTCTTCCACAAATCCGCCCATATGCAGCACGCGCGTGCGCACCGCCTCGAGATCGGCGTCAAACTGCTTGGATATATGTTCGCTACTTGCCATTGCACGCTATTGAGTTAAAAGAAAAAAATGATACTTGCCGGTTGTGACAGTTTTATTGCTGCTTACATTAAATAACAATCGTTCGGATGCCATTATCGCTGCCTAGCAGCAATACATCAGCGCCGCGCTTTGCGAATAGGCCGTTGGTCACAACACCGGTTATCTGATTAAGCGTTGCCTCCAGTTCAACTGGATTCAGAATTTGCAGGCCACGCACATCCAGGATTATATTGCCATTGTCCGTGGTAAATCCCTGACGCAGCACAGGCTGGCCGCCCATTCGTATTAACTCGCGTGCCACATGACTTTGGGCCATCGGGATAACTTCCACCGGCAGCGGAAATTTTCCGAGTATTTTTACAAGCTTACTCTGATCGGCGACACAGATAAATTTTTTCGCCACAGCAGCGACGATTTTTTCGCGCGTCAGTGCGCCTCCACCCCCTTTTATCATATGCAGGTGTTCGGTAATTTCATCTGCACCATCTAGATACACCGGAAGCAAATCGACACTATTCAAATCGACAACCTCGATACCATATCCGCTGAGGCGCTGTGCAGTCGCCTCCGAGCTTGCCACCGCACCTTCAATTTTGCGCTTGATCTTAGCCAATTCGTCTATGAAATAATTGGCGGTAGAACCAGTGCCCACACCGACCACGCAACCGGCGGGAACGTACTCAATAGCGGCCTGCGCGACCGCACGTTTTTGTTCATCTTGCGTCATGATGTTATTTTGAAAAAAATAAGTAACTGTTTATCAGAATAACCTTATCCGGCAATTTTAACAATGCAGCGGGATAAATCCCCAAAGTCTGTCTTCCTAGCCACTTTTTCGCTTCGATTCTTCAAGTCCGACGGGCTGCTAGGCAACCCCCGGCATGCTAAAATTCGCAATCGCCGACTTCGCAAAAACGCACACCTCAATGAAAAACGATTATCTCGAAAGAATTCTCACTGCTCGGGTTTATGACGTAGCGGTAGAGACCCCATTGGAATTAGCGTCGAATCTGTCTGCGCGCATACAAAATCGGTTATTGCTGAAGCGCGAGGATATGCAGCAGGTATTTTCATTCAAGGTACGCGGAGCCTACAATAAAATGGTTAGGCTTTCCCCGGCCATGCTCAAGTGTGGTGTAGTGACAGCGTCTGCCGGCAACCATGCGCAGGGAGTAGCGCTTGCGGCGCAAAGGCTTCATTGTCGTGCCACTATCGTGATGCCGGTTACTACACCGCAAATCAAGCTTCAGGCGGTTGAGGCGCGCGGCGCAACCGTGGTGGCCCACGGCGATTCCTATGACGAAGCCTATACCTATGCACTGAAATTTGCAGTAGAGGAG
>JALYOY010000014.1 GCA_030856655.1 Pseudomonadota bacterium
TCAGGTGCTTAAACTCCTGTTTGGCAACATCGAATAGATAGATATCGCTGTCGGAAGCGGTATTCGCTTTGTTTAGTGCGATCCATCGCTCGTTCCGGCTGATGGCGCCAAAGTCGAATCCTTTTTCGTTCTTGTAAAGTAAAGTCCGCGTATAAGTTTGAGAATCGTAGCGATACAGATCAAAGAATCTGGAATCACGCTCGTTACTGGAAATAAAAAAAGCGCTTCCATCAGGGCGCCATCCGATGAATTGAGCCTTCAGCCCGGTTCCAGGCGTCAGGTCCTTTTCCGTGCCATCCATTTCACGCAGAAAGAGATGATTATTTTCGTCTCCACCTCGATCTCGCGTAAAAAGGACCCGATCATCATGGGGGAAAAAGCTGACGGAAAAAGTGCTATCGACTACGGATCGAGTCAGCGGCTCTGACGGACCTCCATCTACCGGTAACGTATAAGCGTTGAAAATGCCCGATGCATTGCTGCTGAACAGAATATGCTTCTCGTTAGCGCTAAAAGATGCCCCCGATAGGGAAGTCGTAGCCATGAACTGTTCTATGGTATAGCGCTTCATCTGAGGAATGACTTGATGATTGATGGGCTGCGCTAGCCGTAATAATAGGCGAGAGCACTAAGGCTAAAGGGTAATATTTTATTAAATTGGAGTGAAAAAAACTCTTCGGGTGTTTTAACGTCGACGTTGGACTTCCAGCGCGATGAGCTTTCAGTGATATATACAATATCTTCGATGCTGATGACTGTTGAGTTATTGCTGCTCAGCCTCTTGAATAGCTGCACCTCCGGTGAACCTGTTATCGTTGCCTCCGCTGCTCCGAAAAATCTTTTTCGCCGCCGGAGAGGCAAATAAGACCGAACCGTGCGGACTGGAGGCCTCAGTGTTAAATATCACCCAGGAATCTAAAAATGAATATTTATTTTTATAGCCCCCATATTTAAAAATCCGGTCGACACGCCCTCCTCTTTCGTATCGTATTTTCCAGGATGTTCTCTCGTTTAAGCTATTGTAATCCACACAATAACCGCTCGATGATTCTGTCCTGATCCCGCCTTGATCACACCTGACAGAAGGCTCTCCTGCGCTTTTAATATCTCCAGGCACATATGCGAAGATCTGCGAATTGCTCTGGAGCAAACGGTTGGCTTCAGCATCGGAGTGCTTCGAGCCCTGCTTACTCCATCGATCCGTATTGCCACGTTTTATCCAACTGGTATCCTCGGATGGCGTATAAGAAAATGCCACTTTCGTGTTTCCGACAGCGAATGCCATTACCGTCAAGATTGCTATTGTCAAATTTCTCATTGATTTTTTGCTAAAAAGAGTCCACCACAAGCATACCGCATTCGCTTCTTAAAGAACTGATGATCTGTTTTTCGCTGAATCGCTCCTTCGTTGTCCGCTCTCCTTTAAGAACGGATAAGGGAAATAGCAATTACCGACTGTTTTACATTTTAATCCGTATTGTTCGCGCCATGCCTTTTTGCGAATGGCATATTCAGGATGCGCTTCCGCCTGCTTCCATTTCTCGTAGAAAACAGCCGCGCTTTTCTCTTTCGATAGATCGCCGGAGCCTTTTTCATTTAACGCATAGGCATTGTTTTTATCGTATTTTACGCCGCCTTTGTAATTCGCGTATCGGCGCGCGCGCGTATATCCCATCTGCAGGAATTTTCGCGCCATATCGGCACCGACAAAGTCTCCAGCGTTAG
This sequence comes from Pseudomonadota bacterium, assembly GCA_030856655.1. Lineage (GTDB taxonomy): Bacteria > Pseudomonadota > Gammaproteobacteria > Burkholderiales > Nitrosomonadaceae > Nitrosospira. Next base: position 1,726 of record JALYOY010000014.1, read on the forward strand.
AATAATCCTCAAACATACTGTAAAGAACAGCCCTGCTATTCCGCGCGAGGTCTGGAGTTTTGAAACGCCAATGCGGCATTAACTCGCTTTTATAAGGCTCACAGATCAACACACCCTGCTCGCCTTTACCGACGCGGTATTTTTCCAACTCGTTGCGATAGTCGATGTCTGGTTTCCATGGATAGCTTTGCTTATCAAAATTTAGATAAGTGGGAATTGGCTGTTTTGCCATAACCAATCCTTCATGCAGGATATTCAGCGCAGGTTAAAATCTGTCTAAGGTTACACGGAGAAAACGTCATGGCGGCCGACTATCTGTCAGTGGCATGCCAAGAAAATAATCGGGCGGTTTTGCCGCCTAAGGGTTGCAGCTGGCTATAATAATTTAAACTATAGCAGGGACTGAGAAAAATTAACTATGTAAATGGCTGGCAATTAGTGTGCTATTCTTGGCGAAACAAGGGCTGTCATTGAGCCTTTCACGATTAACGCCAGCTTAAGCCGATCGGCAACTTTCAGCTTGCGAAAAACCTCCGACAGATGTGCTTTGACTGTACGCTCGGTAATATCCAGTCGTCGTGCAATTTGCTTGTTGGAAGCGCCATCTCCCACAAGCTTAGCAATTTCGCATTCCCGACGGGTTAGATTTGCAAGCAAGTCGCTAATGTCTTGCTTGATTTTGTTATTCTCCCTTGTGATCGAAACCAGTTCGTTCAGAAGGTGCGAGCTAAGAGCCCGCCGGAGCCATAATTGCCCTTGTTGCACAGACTCGACAATTGTTTTAAGCTGTTCGGATTCGATATCAGCCCTGCAACACCCTCTAATACCAGTTCTAAATAAACCCCATTCGATTTCGTCAGATATGAGGGGACTCAAAATGATCACTTTGTTCTCTGCATTCAATTTCATCAAACCTGAAATCCCGTTCGATCCATCCAATCTCGGTAGATCGTAATCAAGCAAGAGAATTTGTGGTTTTATTCGGACCAGGTCCTGTCTCACGGAATCCAGATTAGTTGAGCAAAAAATAGGAGCAAGACTGCATACCGCCTGCTCCCATCGCGATAGGTTTTCCTGAGATGAACTCGCCAGCAATATCAAGAATGCCTCCTATCAATATTCATGATTTCAACGCAATACCTCGTCCATAATTTTGCCAAGCATTTTGCGTGTCACCCAGACCTCCCCACGATCAACTACCCGCACTGCCTTTAAGAAATAAGATGGGGCTGCTTCATGGTCCAGACAGCCGCGTACTCCAGTAGCGAGCGCCTGCATTATTTCCTCTTCTTTCGCCGACTTATCGGTCAAAAGAACCAGGAGTGTTTCGGGATACTCGCGATATAAAGCTTCCAATAGGGCGAAGCCGCCGATAGATTGATCCAGGTTGATAAAGAGGATACGAGGCTTAAGCTTGCCAATTCGCGCAATTACATCTTCAATTTCCGTGATGTCCGTGCGTGGTTTTAGCTGCCGCTCGCCGAACGTTTCGGTTCCATTTGACATAACGTTTGTGAGCACGCTGATGTCTTGCTCACCTTGCAACGATTGTTCCAATTTCACCCGCCTTCCCGGGTCGGTATCAGCTATTGCCACGGTTACCTTTTTCATATTTCCTCTCACCCCTCTATTACCATTGTCGCGGTCGCCACTGGTTGACATAACGCAAAAATATTTATAGCTCTCAGTATCGCATTACTGTTAACCCAGGGGCCTGTTTAAAAAATTTCCATAGGAAGTGTCAGACGATTAGATCATGTAGTTAGGGGGTCTGAATAGCTGTAGAATTTTACAGGTGCAAAACGAGTCGATGGCTAAGCACAATCCCACCTCGGTTTTCTTAGCAAATGCTGGACACCTAAAATCTGCTGCACATGCGGGGAATGTCATTGGCGCAGTGCGTTGCAGAGGTTGCACGCAGACCTTGCCATCTATGAAGCTCCCGGTTCTTATCTATCGGATGGACACTTCGGTGTTCCTATACAATTAACGGCTGAGTTAGGTCTGTCATTCCGCCCTGTAACAAAAAGCCCTTGAGACGCAGTCGTGACACCACTTGGACAAATGAATGAGTTGGCACAACTACAAGAGTCGTGTCTCGTGCTTGAAGAACAGGCTGGCCTCTTGCCTGCAATGAAAATTGCCCGTGAAGGCCACTTTATTCCGCTAAGTGGCATAGGCGAGCAAGCCTCGTCCGATGAATACTACGCCGATAAGCATGATTACTTCCGTGACAAGACCAGAGACGCTTACTTTTCCGTGCAGGACGTTGAGCTTCGCAAGAAGCTCATTGCTGCACAGCGGGGGATCGATGCTTACATAATACGATCCTTCGAAACTGACATCGCAGTTGTTATTGATGCGGTGTCGGTTGCTACTGCAAAAACGAGAAATCAGCCATGGATGAAGGCTGCCGTAATAGCTGTTGGCGCAATGGCTATTGGCTATGGATCCTTTGCTTTTGGGGGAGCAATTGCCGGTGCTATCGCGGGCTGCTCCTACGGAAAAGGTGTACTCTCGAAAGCTAAGAACGATGCGAAGATCGAGCTCGAGCAGGCGGCTCAGGAACTTGAACAAGTACGGAATAACCAAGCGCAGCGCCTTTTGCGGCCAGAGAGCTTCAGCCGCTCTGAAGAAATTACCGGTCTACGGGAAAATTACTTGGACTGCGAGTCAGCATAGGGAACCGTCGGCTCAGGGAATCGTCACGCCGGTGAGTCCGCGCGAACGGAATAGTACGGCTGAAACCGAACGCCGTTTCCGTTTGGATTGGAAACACTCGCCCCGGCGATAACGAAAGCTGGAGCGCCGTTCAGCCGTACTCTCATTCCCAGTTGCAGCCGCTCCTTGACGCAGGGTCAGTATCCTCCACCGCCGGTTTGCCCGGATGATCCCGGTCCCGTGGACCCGGTGCCCGTGGATCCCGATCCAGATCCCGTTCCCTGGCCTGCCGATCCGCCAGTAGTACCGCCGGTTTGGCCGGAAGTAGAGCCACCGGATTGCCGATAGGTGCTTGGCTC
>JALYOY010000029.1 GCA_030856655.1 Pseudomonadota bacterium
CCGTTGAACGGGTTCGTCTTGCTCTTTTTGCCATTTCTCTGCTCCATATCAAAGCCCCGCAGGGGGCATAAAAAGGTAGCAGATTTTCCACTTATAGACTTGTTCATATTCCCGGGGCCACTTCTAATGTAAGCCTCGATCGAAGCTTTCAATTCTTCATCACCCCAATCATCATTCATTCTGTTAATGCCATTAACATAATAGGGCTACACGATCGGAAATATATAAGGTGGCCGCTGTTATTCGCCGGGTTCCAACCTCCCGCGTCTGTCTTATCGTGGCACACGAAAGACGACTTTGAACCGTGATTTCAATTCCACCCATTCTCATTATTGAACCCGCTGCTGGCTAGTCGGTCGATACCTTACCAGACAACCTTACTGGCGTAAGGGTTCACGTTGAACTCTTATCCTTTCCAAATTATCATGCAAATTCACAAAATCGAGAAGCAAATCAAAAAAGCGCTTTCCGGCATCCGTATCCGGCTTCAAGAATGCATTGCACTGGCAAAAGATCAATTTATGGCTTTTGATAGCAGCTCTTCATGCCTTGCCAGCCATATCGTCATGTGTGTCACCGCACAGACCGCTCGCTTTGAATTACTAAAATAAAACCATACACCACGGATGAGAACGTGCCTGTGCAAAATGATGAGTTTCTATCGCCTTTTCTTTCTTTGTTCATTGCAGTTACGTTCGAATTTGGAAAACAGGGCTAAGGGCATCCCTCACATAAATTTCGATCACCAGGGAAATCACCATGGCACTCAACTTTGACTCAGAGCCGCTCATGATCAGGTGCCCTTATTGCGGCAATCAGTTCGAGGAGACAATTTCCAGGCTGAAATATTATCCTAAGCTCGCCTGCCCTTCGTGTGACACGTACGTCGGTGTAAATCTACTCGAGCTGCACACCGCTCTCGAATCTTCCCGGAAGTCAATGGATAAGCTTCTCGAAAAATTGCTGAGATTCGACAATGGAACTCATCCGTTCCGCGCTGTACCTCGGACCGAACGTAGGCGGACCAGACGTTTCGAACAACGCCCAGCGCCGGGGACTCCGGACGCTGGCGAGGGCACATAATCTGCTAATAATTAGGGCTGCATGATGCAATTGAAAATAGAAAGACGATAAATTGGAAATCAACCCCGTTTCGAAGGAACGACGAAATTAGCCGCAAGCTTCAACGGCCGCCGAACGCTGCAAGGAAATAATGCTGTGCCTTGGCTTACTGAACTCAGTTCGCTTGGTGAGACACGTGGATCCTTATCGTGAGTCCTTATCAAGAGTCCCACTGAGTACAAGTGCAATATGTCATCAATAAAAAAACCAGTCAGAAAACTCTAATCAACCCGCGGTTGCTTTTATAGACTCGTCTAAAAATGAAATATGGGTATCGGTGAATCGCGGCGAACTGTCGTCAAGTGTCGTCCCGAATAAGCCAATAGCAACAATGTGATGAGCTGCCTTGTAATTGCAATGCCCGTTGGCTCCGTCACCTAAGAAAGGAGACTGCCATGTTACACATCGCCATGCTTGTGCTGAGCGCAATGTTTACGAGCAATGCTTTTGCAGATCATCACGCGGTAAGCGGTAAGACCGCTCAAATTTGTCCCGCCGGTTTCCCAACCGTAAGTTGCGAAGAAGCGGCCAAGTCGACGAATCCATCTGGGCATTTATCCGGCTGGCTGCGGTAGACACGCAGGATGAGGCGCGTTGCGCAGCGGATGGCGTATGCAACCTGGCGGTATGCAGCGCGGCACAAGACCCGGATTGTCCCAAAGATCTGCCGCCCGGCGCGGGACCTGATCCCGCAACCACCGCGGCGGTTTCCCTTGAAACCGTGGATTGCACCAGCACGCAGTCTGTGGACATCCTCGCCGTGGCCTGGAACCTGGTGGATGATTGGACCAACTTCGAGCGCGCAATCGAGTCGGCTACGGGGTCCAGCCTCGGTAATTGCATTCGCAGTCGATTCAGGGATAACGCTCGTGTGATCTGCGAGCAGCAGACCAACTGTAACAACAGAGGCCAGTGTGTGCTGGGCCGGTCTTCACCTCTGAACCGGACCACCCGTATTTTCGGCACTTTCTTTAACAATATTGCCAACGCTGCTGCACCCGACCGCCGTGCCTGCTATGCGG
>JALYOY010000034.1 GCA_030856655.1 Pseudomonadota bacterium
GTATGGTATTTACCTGCTGAGCGTACAAAGACCAGCTCAGCCATTGATATACCACTGCCCGACGTTGCAGTAGAGTGGTTGCGCGAACTTGAACGATTATCGTGTGGCAGCAAATGGGTATTGCCTGCACGCGTTGCTGACATACGCACCTGACCTTGCCCATCCTGTCGGGCAATTCTCGGTAATGCTCTTAACGATGGACGTGTACCCAAGCATGTACCCAAAGCAAAGAATTGATATGCTAGACATGTCTTATATCTGAGTTTGGGTAACCTACTTCTTATTCAGGTGCAAGAATAGCGTTTCATGCGAAATCAGCAAGTCTCATAGGATCAATACAAGCCGCTAACCAATTAGCTTTAACCAAAATGATCGTTTCGTCCAAAACAAAATAATACGGAGGTACTCCACTTTTACAATTGATAACGTCTTTATCATTCACAAAACACCATAACTAATGTGACAGTAAACAGTAAACAGTATCAGGGTATCTTATTATCGGTAGACCTCCCGGCGGTTGCCAATTTTCACCACAAGGATGCAAACCGCACTATCGTTTATTTCACAGATGAGCCGGTAATCACCTACACGGTAGCGCCAAAGTTCGCCCCGACTGCTTTTGAGCGGCTCTCCAATAGTTCGAGGGTTCTCCAAGACTGATATACGGTCGCGTAAGAAAGTCGTGATGCCTTTAGCAATCGGCTTGTCTATCTTCTCCAAATCCTTTTGAGCCGCGTCGTCAATCCTAATCAGCCAAGCCAAGAGCGCGCTCCACTTCGTCTAATGTGTGGGTCACGCTACGACCTGCTTTAATATTCGCCAATCGCTGTTCCGCAACATAGATATCTTCAAGATCGTCAAGATGATTAAGCACCGCTTCCTTGACGTAAAACGCCTTGGTACGCCCTGTCTGGGCGGCCATGCTTTCGAGCCGCTTTAATATTTCATCTGGAATACGGATTGAAAGAGTTGCCATTTTGTCCTCCATATGTAAGACATGTAACACACTATAGCATATCAAGTCCAGCTTGCATGGATACGGTAGGCTTCAAGAGGAACAGCAACGGTCTGGATATGGTTCGACAGCAAACCTTGGTCCCGGCTCGCATGTTTTCAATGCTGAGTCAAAATTGACTCGCCAGCCTCCTTGCCAAAGCCCTTTAGAGAATAACGTTTTTTTGTCATTACACAGGAGCATTATTCGGTTAGTTGCCGCATTATCTATTCGGGCAAGCAGTCGGTAATCATTAATATAGATACATGGAACCCGTATTTCTTTGATCGGGCTTTAAGCTTGGATATATTCTTTGCCATGGGTAAAGCATATTTCATGAGCTTATACCCATTTTCAAACTCCAGATCTTTTATTACATCGATCAAGAGGAGCGCTGTTTTGCGAGCCTATCTCACGTCAATCCTGGTCGGCGGTTGGAGCGCCCACTTTCGAGGCCAAATCCATCGCAAATCGCTGAAGCGTTTCGGCTTCGTCCAGGCCGTCCAGGAAGCGCCGGGGTATTCCCGATAGCCCGATTTGGGCTCCGACGAGCGCGCCGGTCAAAATGGCGCGCGCTTGGTTTTCGCCGCCGCCATTCACGGCGTGGAGCACAGCCGATTCAAAATCGTTCGGAAAGCGGGCAGTGAGATGGTAGGCTGCGGGAAGCTGGTGATAAATGGCGCAGGTCATGCCATAAACGATGGAGACTTTCCATGCGGGCTCTATCCGGATATCCGGGTCCAACGCGGCCGCAGCCACATACGAGGGCGTGAGCAGGGCGTCCGGAGAGGCGAAATGCCCGCTAGCCCGCGGATAGTCCGCGTGGGGCGGCTGCAGGTCGGTATGCGTCATCGTATGGAAAGGCAGTTTTCCCGCCCTTGCCAATCGCATGAGCTTGCCGGAAAGGCTCCTGTTGAGCTTGTGTCCCTGCACCAAGAGACCCAACACCGCCCCGTACGCGACAGTCAGGGTAACCACGGTATCGTCGATCTGGGTAAGCCGGGTATTGCTGGAGATGGCGGCTGCCAGTTCCTGCGGCTGAAAGGCGTAGCGAACCGCCAGGGCGAGCGTGCGCCCTATCGCTTCGGTGGTGTCGGCCTGGCCACCCGTTTGGCCCCAGGGCAAGTTCTGCTGGACACGCTTGCGCCAGGCGTCGCGGATCGACTGGCTGGTGTATCCGCCCGGTCCGTTCACGGGCATGCCGTTGAGCAATGGGAAGATCTCCTCATCCATGCGCCGGCAGAAATCCGCTTCATCATAGCCGCTGCGCTCGACGAGTGAGCGCAGCATGAGCCGGAGAATGATGCCCCCCTGGGAGAGCTGGCCCGCCTTGAGATCGCTATGGTAGCGGCCGGGCTTGGGATCGACATAGGTCGTGATCCAGTCGCCGTAGTCGCGGCGGAGCACCGCCAGATCGTAGTACCAGTGGGGCCCGAGGCCTAAGGCATCCCCAATAAAGGCGCCCATGATGGCGCCGGCGGCGCGGTCCTGAATGAGGGGGTCGGACATGTTCTGGTCCTCCTCTTGGTTAACCTCACTTATCTAACTAAATCTTTTTCAGGCTTTGTAGTGTCCCTAGTAGGGTCTCGATGACCTTTCACTTTATCGGTCCCTTTTATCGGTCCCTTTTGTTTAAACGTCAGAATAGGCTCCATGACGTAATATTCAAGTGTCAGGAAATTCTGTTTTTAATCCTAAGCTGATCCAAAAGGCGGTAGTTTGATATGTTAAGCATGGGTGTACTCTAATCTCATCTTGGAATATCTAACATACACCCGAGGCACCCATCCTGCCGTAAAAACTGGATTCGCAAGTAGCTATTACGAAGTCGGTAACCAGCCTTAGCTCAGCAATGGGCGATGGATTCGGCGCGTAACACCCGTCGCCCGTTTTTTTTGGCCTCTCTTAAGGTCTGCTTCAGTCCCTCCGAGGGGCAGGTTTCGGCTGAACCTGGGTCGGCGCCCCCTGAGAGGGATTCGGTCCGATGCCTGCACCCTGCCTGACTGAACCAGAACCTTGGGTCCCGGAAGAGTTTTTCGCTGAGCCTTCTTGACCGGGCATGGCTTGCTGGGGAGTAGAGTTACCTTGCTGTCTGATTGCGGTACTTCCCGGCTGGGAGGGGAACTCCCCCGCCGGCGCTCCCTGCTGGCCCATGCCGCCAACTTGTCCTGGCCCGCCGAGAGTCTGTGTATGAACAACGCCAGTTATTCCGCACATTAAACCGGCAAGTAAGATCGACCGAATGGTATTTTTTAAAGTAGACATATGTTTCATGATATTTCCCCGGTATCTGAGCCAGCAAAATTGCTGTGTTTCCGAATGGTACGCCGGTCACGCAGTTATTCCGTTCGTTCCCGCACGGACGAAGTTTCGATACCGCTCGACGATTCTTTACTGCTTATCCCCAATGATATAGTTCATAGCAGCAATCCCGCTTCGGCCCATTGTTTCCGTAAAGCTTTAAGATTCGCTTCAGGGCATTCTCAACAGCCGTAAGCCAGCAGCGAACAACCAAAATATGGGGCCTAAAAGACTAGTGGGGTTGTACATAGCGTACGCCCTTGTATCAAGAAAGAGCATTGTGTTTTGGATCTTCCGTGCAAAACACCTGCCCGCATGGCCTCTTCGGCTTGCCGACCGCAGATTAAGAGCGTGGCACTCGCAAGATTAAAAGATGGGGTAGAATCTTTCCCTGCCCATCAGACAGAGAATTCTCATGAGCGATTCCTTGCACCTTGTTTGTCCCCGCTGCCATGCCATCAACCGGGTGCCAACTGCGCGGCTCGACCAGGAACCCAATTGCGGACAATGCCACGAGCCGTTGTTCACCGGTCATCCAGTGGGGCTAACGGCCGCTACTTTTGCCAAACACCTCCACCGCAACGGTATCCCGATACTGGTGGATTTCTGGGCGCCGTGGTGCGGGCCCTGCAAGATGATGGCGCCAGCCTTCGTCCAGGCAGCGGGTATACTGGAGCCCCATGTTCGCTTAGCCAAGGTGGACACTGAGGCTGAACCAGCGCTAGGAGCCCAGTACAGCATCCGCAGCATTCCTACTC
>JALYOY010000043.1 GCA_030856655.1 Pseudomonadota bacterium
TCTTGGTGTCGGCACCATATAAAATCAACCGAAGCCTTTACTTTATCGATCTGGGAATGCAACTTTCGATAACCGCTGATAGTCATACTAGGCCCAAGATACAAGGTACGCGGCTTGGATTTTTTTAATCAGAAAATCACCAGAGTTGTTGTGCCTTGAAATTGATTAACTATAGGACTATGCAATGGATGACTCACAGCTGCCGCCCAATGTTATTCGTCTGTTCCGTCCCGCTCCTTCCACAAACTCAAACACCGAGAAAAAGTATAAACAAAGGGGATCAGAAAGACGCCAATACAGTAGAAGGCGGCCTGAACCAGATAATCAGCAGTGTCCCGGCGAAAGGGAGATATCTGACCGGCGCAATCAAGGCCGGCGTCATCAACCATAGGAGGCGTAAGAACAGAAGTATGCATTCCTATACTGTCAGCCCATCAACGTCGCTTTTTAGCAGGAGACGGCCCACGTTACCAGTGGCGGCACCTACGTTAGGCTGGTCAACAGGAGCAATTAAAGTCTGGCTAGCTAAAATTGGCGCCCAGTCAGGAGGAACAAAATTCCGGCACCTGTCCGAAACAATCCTGGGTAACCTGTGTTCTGAAGAAAAAGCGCAATTTAAAATTTATAGCCGTAGAGTCCGATCAGTCCCTTCCAACCTGAGGGATAGCTCGTGCTTTAGTTTGTTAGTAGGGGATTTGCATCATGAAACACAAGAAAGCTAAACCTATTAATGAGATTGTTGAATCCAACCAACAAGCCTCAGGCCCGTCGCTTGAGGAGCTTCAACAGTCTCATCAGATTCTCGAGACCCTTATGGCGGTATTGCCGCCCCATAGTAAAGAAGAGCTTGTCGATCTGCTGCAAACCCTTGCCCAAAGCGGCGGATCTCAAGGAACAATTGGTTCGGTTCATCAAAGAGCCCTGCAGATCGTGTCCGATATTTGCAAGCCGAATCCGCCTCAAGAGATTGCGAGCCCACAACACGGGCACGAGGTGGAGGAACGACGTCAACGCGACAGGCGACAGAAATAAAGATACGCATACCAACCGCAAATCGAATTCAACCAGACCGCACGAACGGTATAGCATTGCTTGAGTTTCTCATGCCGTACTTTGGATCTGCCCGGTGCATCCAGAGCTGCGCAATTTCTCAATTCTCTCCCCGCCTATCAAACGGGCGTACTTCAGTCCAATAGTAATACCTGGCAATGCGGTTAATATGCTAACAAATGAGTTCATTTGCTGGCGGCTGTTTTGCATTGCTATTTATTGCAAACAGAAAGAACATGCAGCCGAGGACATTTGAACGCTACATAAGATGGAAGTCGAACAACCTCATCAATGGGTAACAACGATTATTATGGCTGATGCATCAACGTTCAACCAGACGTATGAGCTGGCGAATATGCTGATTAAGAAGGCGACAAAAGAACAGCTCGCCGAATGCGCACGAGTGCTCGCGTTGAATCTCGCGCATCATCAAATAAAGCATGGGGAAGTACCGGTAGATCAAACCTTAGCTTTGTTGTGTACGTTCGAACCTAACGAAGAACATTTGGATTTGCTCGTTGACGGCATGGTAAACCTGATAGGCGTGCTACTGAGTGTTTGCGGTGAACTAAAAGAAGCAAGGCATTGATTTATTCGTACTGTTGAATCTGTGTAGCGACCCCGGACTCTTAATTCGTTCTCCACTCAAGAAGATTGCAGTAAGCGGAATGAATTTTGAAGATTGATCAGCCCCAGGTTATTTAGCCATCAGTATTTTTTTGATATAAAGAAACGGTCGGGGTCAAACGTGGTATTGTAGCCTAAACTGCATCATTTCCGGCTGAGACAAAAAAACCCGGAGCGGGTTAACCGTCGCCGGGCTTGGTCGCTATTGGAGGGGAGCGACCCAAGATGCCTACAGAAGGGGTAAATGCAGGCACCGGGACTGATCTTCTCACGTTAATATGTCGAGCCTGTGACAATTACAACGCTCCAAGTCAATAACATCGCCCTTGATTTCCAGTTTTTTGTTGCTACATCCCGCAAACTAAGCTGAAAATTCCGGCAATATTATCGAGGACTGATGCGCCTCAAACGCCATTAGATGACTAACACAAAACCAATAATGAGACCGAAAATGACTCTTGCTAGCATATTGTCTTTTAGCCAGGTATCGACATTTTTCATGAAAATGGAACCGTTCTTCTCCATGAGAGCCGAGTCAAATAGCCTATGCTCAGCTTCAATTTCAGTATTGATTTCATTTCCGAATTTTTTTGCTAAAACGCCGGATAAACGCTCGGCAACCCAACCAGATCCATATAATGCTACTGCAATAAGAAGGCAGTAAGGAAGGGCGACAAAAAGTTTGGCAGACATATCCGGGGTTTTCCCATTAAAGGAAAACCAAAATTATTTAATGAAATGGCGATTACCAACAGTATTGGGAGAAACAGGCAAACCATCAAAATATGAAAAAACAATTGTTTCATAATATATCTCCTTTCGACCGTAAGGCAGACGAACTCATGAATTACGTTTCCGCTTTACTTTATGAAATGAAATGTATAGAATAGCTTGAAGAGCCGCTCGTGAATCCAACCCGATAAAAGCAGAGCCGGACACGAAGTACGCTCTGGGGAAATCAACAGATGACCCACCGCTGTAAATATAAATAGCGTAATCACTCTGGGTCGGCATTACAAGACAAGGCGCAAAGCGACGCCGTTAGGAGTACCTTCTCAAAGAAGATGCACTGAAAGCGTCGGAAGCCCCATCGTAAATCCTCGCGCTGGTCAATAACCACCAGAACCTGAGCTGGACCCACCTCCTTGCCCACTGCCAGAACCTTGGTTGCTGTCCAACCGATGTTCTCTCACAGCTTGTTCCTGGTTTCTGTCGAAACGGTTTTTCCTTTCCGCTTCTTCCCCCCCTGGTTGTACCTTCTTCAAACGGCTTCCCAGGAGTTACCGGTGGTTGCATGGAGTCTGCGGGCCTTTGCATGGAGTCGCCTTGACCCGGCGTGCTGATTTGCGCATGAATTAAACCCGCCATACTTAAAAAGACCGTTCCTACCAAGATTTAAGCCGTTTTGCTTTTCAATACGGAATGGTATTCCATGATAGCTCCTTTTTATCAGCCAGCGACATTGCTGTATTAAGAAGACTAGGCGGTAATGACAAACTCTACCGTGCGACAACGCACACAATTGATTGCTGATAGGCGGCGGCATTTGCGTATCTGGTCTCGGCAATAACAACAACTCGCTCTTTTGTCTTTCAATCCTTGGCATACCCGATTTAGGGGCCGATTGTATCAGCCGCCAAATGTCCGGTCCTGCCGCTTGAACCAGGATAGGGCGTGCTCAAAATGCTGAGGATCGAAATCCGGCCAATATTCATCTCGGACATAAAAATCCGCATAAACTGATTGCACTGGAAGAAAACCACTTAGGCGGCGGCCTCCTCCCCATCGTACAATCAAGTCCAGACGTGAAACTTCGTTTGAACGAAGGCTGCCGCTTTTAAGACCACCCAAATCCCATTCCCAGCCATAGTTGATGAGCAGGTTCACCTTCATACCAGTACCTTGGCGCTGCCTGAACACCTCCAGCACCTTTGGAAATTGGGCTGAGGTTTCGTCACCAACGACAAGCAGCGCCGCCCCCCGGCGTGCAATTTCAAATGCGAAGGCAACAGATGCATCGGTAAACGCCAGTTTCTGAGAGGAAGGCCGTTTAGTATTATCTTGAGTAAAGCAGTAAATGGAAGCTTCAACAATTCCACGTTCTTTACATATTTCATATAATGATATGCCGGGGTCGATACCAAAAGCATACCCATCCTCTTTAGGCAGGCCTTGATTCATAGCCCAACGGCGATTTCCGTCGGGAATGAAGCCGATATGACGGGGGGTGCTATTTCTTGCCATGGGAATCCTTATTCCAAGCTCCGAGTTATACGGCCCAACTCTGAGGTTAATCTGGCTTTCTCGCTTCCTCCGCCAGGTACAGCCAAGTTTCCACTACTGTATCAGGATTAAGCGACATACTTTCAATTCCTTCTTTCACAAGCCACTGCGCCAGATCGGGATGATCGGATGGCCCCTGCCCGCAAATGCCGATGTATTTGCCAGCTTTAAGACATGCTTGGATAGCCAAGCGCAACAGGACTTTCACCGCCGGGTCGCGCTCGTCGAAAGATTCGGCAATCAGGCTGGAGTCGCGATCCAGCCCGAGAGTGAGTTGGGTAAGATCATTGGATCCAATGGAAAAACCGTCAAAGTATTCGAGGAACTGGTCCGCCAGAAGCGCATTAGATGGAATTTCACACATCATGATTAGCCGCAGTCCGTTCTCGCCACGTTTCAAACCATTCTTTGCCAACAATTCTATCACGCACCGGGCCTCGGTCAGCGTTCGCGTAAAAGGGATCATAATTTCCACATTGGTGAGCCCCATCTCGTCACGTGTTTTTTTCAACGCCCGGCATTCCAGTTCGAAGCAATCACGGAAATTTTCCGCTATATAGCGCGAGGCGCCGCGAAAGCCCAGCATCGGATTTTCCTCTTTCGGTTCATATCGCTGTCCACCGATGAGACTGGAATATTCGTTGGATTTGAAATCCGAGAGGCGCACGATCACAGGTTTGGGAAAAAATGCGGCACCCAGGGTGGCGACACCCTCGGTTAGCTTCTCTATGTAGAAGCTAACCGGATTGGGATAACCTGCGCTTTGATTTTCCACTTCCAGTTTCAGATCCGATGGGATATCAGGATATCCCAGAACTGCTTTAGGATGTATTCCGATCATGCGAGCAATGATGAACTCCAGTCGGGCTAGTCCTATGCCATCGTTGGGTATGCGCTGGAAATCGAACGCCAGTTCCGGATTGCCGACATTCATGGTAATTTTGACCGGCGGCTTCGGCATGCTTTTCATCGCAAGATCAACCACTTCAACTTCCAGCGCACCTCGATAAATATTGCCGGTGTCGCCTTCCGTACACGATACTGTAACCATTTGATTTTCCGGTAATAAATTGGTGGCGTTACCGCAACCCACCACTGCCGGAATACCTAACTCTCGCGCAATGATTGCGGCATGGCAGGTGCGGCCACCGCGATTGGTGACAATGGCAGAAGCACGCTTCATTACCGGCTCCCAATCGGGATCGGTCATGTCGGTCACCAGCACGTCACCGTCTTGCACCCGCGACATTTCTCTGGCGTCCAAGATCAGGCGCACCGGTCCGCTGCCTATTTTTTGGCCGATGGCGCGCCCTGATACCAATATTTCCGATTTGCCCTTCAAGCGATAGCGTCGCAGGGTGTCCATCCCGGCCCGGGCTTGCACCGTCTCGGGTCGCGCTTGCAAGATATAGAGCTTGCCGTCCATGCCGTCCTTGCCCCATTCGATATCCATCGGCATTTGATAATGCCGCTCAATGACGAGTGCATGACGAGCCAGCTCCTCCACATCCATATCGGTGATAGAAAATCGCTTACGTTCAGCTTCATCCACATCCAGCGTTTCCACGAAATGATCGGCTTTGCGGTTTGCGGCGAATTGCATTTTGATGAGCTTGGAGCCGAGATTTCGCCGCAAAATTGCGGGTTTTCCCAGCTTCAAAGCGGGTTTGTAAACGTAGAATTCGTCCGGATTGACTGCACCCTGCACCACGGTTTCGCCAAGACCATAAGAAGCCGTGATAAACACCACCTGATCGAAACCCGATTCGGTATCCAGTGTAAACATCACGCCGGAAGCACCAATATCGCTGCGTACCATCCGTTGCACACCCACGGATAACGCCACCTCTGAATGGGCGAATCCCTTATGGACGCGATAGGAAATAGCACGGTCGTTGTAGAGCGAAGCAAACACGTCTTTGACCGCTTTTAGCAAATTGTCCAGCCCGTGTACATTGAGAAAGGTTTCCTGCTGCCCCGCAAATGAAGCGTCCGCCAAATCCTCGGCGGTTGCCGAGGAACGCACCGCCACGGAAATATCATCGGCATCCGCTTCACGCAACATTTTTTCGTAAGCAACGGAAATTTCCTTTTCCAGTCGCGGTGGTAATGGTGTTTCCACTATCCATGCGCGAATTTGGGCGCCAGCTGCGGACAGCGCCTTGACATCTTTCGTATCGAGAATCGAAAGCCTCCTTTCGATGCGTTGCGCCAATTGCCCATGAGCCAAAAAATCGCGATAAGCATTGGCAGTCGTAGCGAAACCACCGGGAACCCGGACCCCGGCTTGGGTCAGTTGGCTGATCATCTCTCCCAGCGAAGCATTCTTGCCGCCGACATTGCTCACATCGGTCATCCGCAGCTCATCAAACCATACCGCGTACCGTAAGTCGCCCAATTCCTGCTCCTCCTTCTGCTCTTACTTGCAAGTGCGCCAGGTTCGCGCGAAGTCGTGTCTGAACACAGTTGTGTTACATGCTAAAACAGGATATTTTTGATACGCGTCCTTATCAGAGTCAACATTATTGGCGAGTCAGAACAAATGTCAACCAGAGGGAGATCGCCTCGTCGAGCTGCATTCTTTCTTTCGGATCGTACCGGTATTACCGTCGAAATGCTGGGGCACAGCCTCGTCAGTCAATTTGAAAACGTGCCTTTTGACGAAATTACCTTACCATACCTTGATACTAAGGAAAAAGCCGTAGCCGTTGTCAGGCAAATTAATGAGCGCGCAAGCGTGGATGGTGTACGTCCACTGGTGTTCAGTACGTTCGTGAATTCAGAAATTCGGTTCGTTCTTAATTCTGCCAATGCTTTGCACCTTGATTGCTTCAGCATTTTTATTGCCCCGATGGAAGCTGAACTGGACGTACGTTCGTCACACACCGTGGGACTTTCCCATCGGGTTGGCGAAGCCATCGATCACCGCCAGCGCATTGAGGCAATCAAATTCACGCTGGAGCACGACGACGGTCTCTCCCAGAGAAATTGGCGCCAAGCCGATATAACTCTGGTGGGCGTCTCTCGCACTGGCAAGACCCCTACCTGTCTCTTCCTCGCGCTGCAATACGGTATTTATGCGGCGAATTACCCTCTTACTCCCGAGGATTTCACCCGCATGGAGCTTACAGCCCGGCTCCAAAATTCGCACAGCAAGGTGCTCGGCTTTACCATCGACCCGATACGGCTGCATCGAATACGAAGCGAACGCAAACCGGACAGTGAATATGCATCGCTCAAGAACTGCCAATATGAGGTGCGCGAAGCCGAAATCCTAATGCGTCGCGAAGGAATCTCCTATCTCGATACGACCAGCAAATCCATTGAAGAACTGGCAACGGCGGTGCTGCATCAGGCGCAACTGGATCGAAAGATTTATTAAAAAAATAGCAGAATTGGAAACAAGGCCGACGCCAGCCGGGTAGTTCAGCCAAAGTGTCGATCACCGCTAAAAAGCAGGATGGGAGTATTAAGATCTGCAATTGCCCAATCATTATTAACCAGGAGACCCGGACGATGGCCAATGCCAATCGCGGATCCCTGGCATATCTTCACCGTGATGTATGATGTACTGCTGATGCTCGATCAATTTATCGCGCATCAATTGTTTGAGGTAACCTCCTTGAGCGCCCAGCTGCGATACGCGATCGACCACGTCCATCACCAGGTGAAAACGGTCCAGGTCGTTAAGCACCGTCATATCGAATGGAGTAGTGGTGGTGCCTTCTTCCTTGTAACCGCGGACGTGTAGATTTTCGTGGTTGGTACGACGGTAAGTCAGGCGATGAATGAGCCAGGGATAACCGTGATAGGCAAAAATGATGGGCTTGCAGGTGGTGAAGAGGGTATCGAAATCACGATCCGATAGCCCATGCGGGTGTTCCTGTTGTGGCTGTAATGTCATCAAGTCGACGACGTTGATTACCCGCATCTTGAGTTGCGGAGCATGTTGCCTCAACAGATCTACCGCAGCCAGAGTTTCCAGTGTCGGGACATCGCCGGCGCAAGCGAGTACTACGTCTGGCTCGCCATCCTGGTCATTGCTTGCCCAGCCCCAGATGCCAATACCGGCAGTGCTATGCTTGATAGCAGCGTCCAGGTCGAGCCACTGTAACGCGGGCTGCTTGCCTGCCACTATGACGTTGATGAGATTGCGCGAACGTAGGCACTTGTCTGTGATGAACAGTAGCGTATTAGCGTCTGGCGGCAGGTAGACGCGCACGATATCGGCCTTTTTGTTCATCACGTGGTCGATGAAACCCGGATCCTGATGCGAGAACCCATTGTGGTCCTGACGCCATACGTGCGACGTAAGCAGATAGTTAAGCGAAGCAATCGGACTGCGCCAGGGAATTTTCTTGCTCGTTACCTTAAGCCATTTAGCGTGCTGATTGAACATGGAATCGATAATATGGATGAACGCCTCGTAACACGAAAACAAGCCATG
Source organism: Pseudomonadota bacterium (assembly GCA_030856655.1). GTDB lineage: Bacteria > Pseudomonadota > Gammaproteobacteria > Burkholderiales > Nitrosomonadaceae > Nitrosospira. The sequence continues at coordinate 8,408 of JALYOY010000043.1, forward strand.
ACGTCCGGTGAGCAGATAACCTTCAAGCCACCCCTGGCATGTATGCTCGGAAAGAATTTCCATTACCCGCCCATCCGCCGAAAGGTACTCATCCTCAGGCAAGGTCTGCGCCACCCAGCTTCGGGGCGTTACCTCAAACAGGGCGTTGAGCCGGTTTGAGGTGGTTTCGTCCGGCCCCATCACACGAAAATTGCGGCTGTCCAGGTTGAGCTTCATGACATCACGCAGAAGTTTGCCCATTTCCCGGGTGGCCTCTCCTACTACAGACCCGGGTTTGGGCACCGCGACAGCATAGTCACGGAAGTCCGGCATCTCCAGGTCCTTCAGCAATTGGCCACCGTTTGCATGGCGATTAGCGCCCATACGCCGTTCGCCCTGGGGCGCGAGCGCCGTCAATTCGGGCACGAGCGTCCCATTCTTATCAAATAAGTCTTCAGGTTTATAGCTCTTCATCCAACCTTCCAGCAGCTTCAAGTGCTGCGGCTTTGAGCCGATCTCCGCGAGAGGCACTTGGTGTGAGCGCCAATAACCTTCCATTTTTTTGCCGTCAACTTCCCTAGGGCAAGTCCATCCCTTGGGACTGCGTAAAATGATCATGGGCCAGCGGGGATAGGTCGTCACTCCATTGGCGCGCGCGTTGTCCTGGATTGACCGAATCTGGTCAATCACAGCATCCAGCGTGGATGCCATCGTTTGGTGCATGAGTTCGGGATCGGATCCCTCGATGAAATAGGGTTCATAGCCATAACCCGCGAACAGGCTTTCCAACTCCTCATGACTGATGCGAGCGAGCAGCGTTGGGTTGGCTATCTTGTAGCCATTGAGGTGCAGAATGGGCAGTACTGCCCCATCACTGGCCGGATTGAGAAATTTGTTTGAGTGCCAGGCGGCAGCAAGCGGCCCGGTTTCAGCTTCGCCATCTCCAACCACGCAAGCGACAATCAGATTCGGGTTGTCGAAAGCCGCTCCGAAAGCGTGAGAAAGGGCATAACCTAATTCCCCCCCTTCATGAATCGAGCCGGGCGTTTCAGGCGCCACGTGGCTGGGGATGCCGCCGGGGAAGGAGAATTGTTTAAACAGCCGCTGCATACCCGCTGCGTCTCGAGAGATGTGGGGATAGAACTCGCTGTAGCTACCTTCAAGCCAGGTATTGGCAACCATTGCCGGTCCGCCATGGCCGGGGCCGGCTATATACAGGATATTCAGATCATACTTTTTTATGACGCGGTTCAGATGCACGTAAATAAAATTGAGTCCTGGTGCGGTGCCCCAATGACCGAGTAATCGCGGTTTGACATGCGCGAGTGTGAGCGGCTCTCTGAGTAATGGATTGTCCAAAAGGTAAATTTGCCCAACAGAGAGATAATTCGCAGCACGCCAGTAAGCATGTATCTTGCGCAACTCGTCATTGGAGAGCGGAGCGTTTTCGGTTTCGGCTGGCAGCGCAGCTTCACTCATGTTGGTTCTCTCTGAAATTTCTTTCCCTTTCGCCTGCTATCACGGCTAATGCCTCCCCGGCCAACATCTCAGCCTCGTTTACCGGAATAACCCACACCTCAACCCGGCTTTTGGGGGTGCTCACGCGCAAGATTTCATCGGAACCGTGATTCTGTTTAAAATCGACCTCAATCCCACACCATTCCATACCCGCCAGTATTTTTTTCCGCACAACCGGCACGTTCTCACCTACGCCTCCGCCAAAAACGATCGCCTCGGCGCCACCTAGCACCGCGAGGTAGGCACCGAGATATTTACGCGCTCGGTAACAATACATATCGACCGCCAGACCTGCGCGCTCGTCCTGCGACTCCAGTAGCTGGCGCACATCGGCACTGATTCCAGAAACTCCCAGCAGACCCGAGTGCTCATTCAGCAGTTGATCCATCTGCTCCGGTAGCAGACTCTCCTGACGTTGCAGAAACGTCACCAGACCGGGATCAATATCGCCCGAACGAGTCGCCATCATCAGTCCCTCTAGAGGTGAAAACCCCATTGAGGTGTCGCGGGGCGATCCGTTGTCAATCGCCGTGATCGAGCAGCCGGCGCCAAGCTGTATTGAAATTACTCTCCCGCCATGCGAAATATCTGGCTTGTGGTCGCGCCATTTCCGCCACATTGCCTGATGCGCCAATCCATGAAAACCATAGCGGCGCAGCCCATACTTTTTGGCAAGCGCATGCGGGATCGCATAAGTCCGTGCAATTTCCGGCAAGGCTGTAAAAAACGCGGTATCAAACACCGCGACCTGGGTAATATTCGCTCCCAACGCCTCCCGCGCTGCGTGTATCCAGCGTAACGAAACCGCATTGTGCAATGGCGCGAGCGGTTTCAGGCGGTCGATCTCCTGCTCCACTTCCTGGTCGAGCAGGCGCGATGCTGTGAGATTTGCACCGCCATGTACTACGCGATGTACCGACACATTTAATCCGATTAGTCCATGCATCTTTACAAATTCAGATAGCACAACCCGGGGTTCGTCCGCCGCAAGCTCATGGCGTACGCTTACCAACTCTGTCAGCCTATTACTTTCATGGGTGAATGCTGCCAAGCGGACAGATGAACTGCCAGTGTTAACGGTCAAAATAGTCATGGATAACACCGCAGCGGCACGACAGCTTGCGACGATCTTCACCCAAGGGATCAGGTCCCGGATCTGTCAGAATTATTTTTAACGTCATTGAAAAAAATATAGCCGGCTTTTTTTTCCTTGGCGCGGTACATGGCGGCGTCAGCATTCGCCACCAGTTCTTGGCCTGCCGTCCCATCGCCTGGAAAAATAGCAATACCGATACTGGGCTCAACGGTAAGCTTTCAAATCATCGATAACCATAGGCTGTGAAATTCGGTCGAATACCTTATGGACGATACGTTGAATATTCTCGGTGCTCTGAGGGTTTACCAGCAAGTAAAGGAATTCATCCCCGCCATAACGGCAGACGGTATCTTCACCGCGAACCTGTTGGTGTAATCGTTTTGCGACGACTTGTAGTACCTGGTCGCCGACAACATGGCCGTGCGTATCATTAATTGGCTTAAAACGATCCAGGTCGATAAACATCACCGCCAACACCCATTCACAGCGCTTTGCAAGAGCAATCGCCTGTTCAAGGCGATCGTTGAATAACCCCCGGTTGGGGATGCCTGTAGCAGAATCATGCAACGTGCGTTGTTTTGCTTCCTCCACTACCTCGTGTGCAATTGCCAAAACGTCCTGCGTATTGGATAAAATATTTTGTGTAGTGGACAGCTCCTGTAGCGTTTCTATCAGTTCACGATTAAGCTTATTGCGATCATCAATTTCCTGTGCCAGAACTTCATTGACTTCATGGAGCTCACCAGCGCACTCTTGCACTTTATCCTCTACGCTTTCGCTTTGTGCCAGCGCTTTTTCGGTCTGCTGCAACGTCATACCGGTAGCAATTTCCTTTTTTACCGTTTCGTTGACGTTGGAAAGTTCAATGGCGCATTTCTCCACCTTATCTTTTACTTCCTGGCTTTTTTCCAGAGCCTGTTCCAGCGGATAAGATGTTACGGTCGATTTTGGAGCGTGATGTTGATCGATCATTTATTTTGTTATGGGGTCTAAAAATAAGTGATTAAACTAGCCGTAAGTTTGTATGGAGTCTGTGCGACAACTATCATAGCCGTTTTTTTCAACCTTGGCCTAACGAACCCTGAACAATGCCCACGCGGGCGCGACGGCGGCTTTACGGGAGGGGATGCCATAGGCGAGGGAGGCGACAACGCAAATGCAACGCAAATAGTGCGACCGCGCAGGGCGGCAGTGCCTGCCGGAGGGAGGTGCGACCCCGGAGTGGGTGCACGCGCCAGACATGCGGTCGCGGCGCCCCGCACTGCCCGATCTCCGCTTCGCCGGGTCCCTCGTGGGACGCTTCGTGGGTGCCTCCCCTTTGCTAGGAGCCTGGCAAGTGGGCCGCCCCCGCAAAGCCCCCGTCCCTTCGCTCAGTGGCCAAATGAACGGCAAAATTGGGCGCTCACCATGTTGCACTCCCTTGGCATCGCCATCAGCGTAAAAGCACAAGCTACGACCTCTACTACCTTTGCGGCACGCCTTGTGATGATCCCAATTTGCCGCAGCGCGCTCTACGAAGGACTTGTTCAGAGGTTTTCGTAGCCTATGAATATGCGGGAAATGTCCTATTCCCCAACGTTATAATCCGCTCCCTGTCCGTGATGTTCAGCATATAGTGGAGCTGATTAATCTTGATCAATAGCGGTCGCCCTCAAATGGTATGCTGGTAGCGTATGAAAATATGGCTTTCATCGCATAATTTATGGAACGACCGGACGAATTGATAGTGCTATACTCTTCGCTTCAACCCATATCTTTGGAGACCTTCATGAAGAAAATACTGACCCTGTTGACCTTGGCCATTTTTAGCTTCGGACTGGCCGCCTTTGATGCTGAAGCAAAACGCTTTGGGGGTGGTAAGAGCATTGGCAAGCAACGTGAGGCCGTAAGCCCCCAAGCGGCTCCCAAACCAGCGCAGGGGTCGTCTGCCGCGTCGACGGCAGCAACTGCCGGCGGCAGCAAATGGATGGGGCCACTGGCCGGCTTGGCCGCCGGAGGCTTACTGGCGGCGCTTTTCATGGGCGGCGCATTTGAGGGCATCAATATGATGGATGTGCTAATGCTGGCCGCACTGATGGCTGCAGTTTTTTTTGTCATGCGGATGCTGCGCAAGCCTCGGCAAGAGCCGTCCGCGCGTCCAATGCAGTATTCAGGCATGGGCACAACTTCCGATAGCAGCAGTATTCCGCCGGGTGCATCAGCACCGGCCGCGTCAGCGGCAGTGACGCCTGCTCATGGTAGCGGTCCCGCGAATATCCCCGCTGACTTCCAGGTTGAACCCTTTTTGCGCAACGCCAAAACTTCATTCATCCGCCTGCAAGCGGCCAATGATGCGCGTGACGTGAGTGATATCCGGGAATACACCACTCCCGAAATGTTTGCCGAGATCAGCATGCAGATTAACGAGCGCGGCGACGAGCCGCAGAGAACCGAGGTGCTCGCCATTAACGCCGAATTACTCGAGGTGGTTACCGCAAACAGCTTGGCTATCGCCAGCGTCCGCTTCGATGGTCAACTACGCGAAGGCTCCGACGCAGCGCCGGAAGTATTTGATGAGATCTGGCACGTGCAGAAGAACCCTAAAGACCCAGACTCCGTCTGGTTGCTGGCAGGAATTCAACAGGTTTCTTAGCAGCTGGTCGATTTTAATCTGTCATGTTGGCATCCGTTGCGCTAGCTCCGCTCAACCACCTGCTGCGTGGAGAAAGCTGGGCGCGAAGGCGGTTGCAACCCTGCGCCGGCAAGACTGCGCGTTTTCGTCTTCCGCCGTTCGTTAACCTCGCCCTGACTGTGCAGACCACGGGCGAGGTATCCACTGCCGCGAGTGACGCCCACGACGACGCTGTTTTTACTCTTAATCCCCGTTTGTTGCCGCGTCTGCTTGCCAATCGCGAGGATATGTATCGTGAAATCCGGATTTCCGGAGATCGCGCGTTTGCCGAAGAAATTCTCCACGTCGGGAAAAACCTGCATTGGGACGTGGAACAGGATTTAAGCGGAGTTTTGGGTGATATCCTCGCCCATCGCGTCGTGCAGGCAGGTGGCAGCCTCATGCATTGGCACACCGAGACCATCCGAAATCTCTCGCAGACGTTGGTGGAATACTGGACAGAAGAGCGGCCCCTGCTTGCTAAGCCAATGGATATGCGCAATTTCACCCATGAAATAAATGAATTAAGGGACGATGCAGCCCATTTGGAAGAGCGGGTAAACACACTAGATAATAGAAGACCAGCACCTCTATAAACCGAGAAGATTAACTGGCTCTGGGCAGTCATCGGACTTGAAGGATCGAAGCAAAAAAGTAACTGGGTGAGAACCGACCTTTGGGGTTAGAAGGCCAATAGCTGCTCTATTGGCGGAAAGCGGCAAATATGGACCGGCCAGTTACTTTTGTAGCCGATTTGCTTTACGTCCGACAGGCTGCCAGGACGAACTGCCGTTTTTGGAAAAATGCGTTTCTTTCGCCTTCTCAAAATACTCGCCGTAGCATTCCGTTTCGGCCTTGATGAGTTTTTTCTCGGCCATGAGCGATTGCGCCTATTGCGGCCTGTTGTGAAGGCGGCGACATTCTGGCGGCGTCTGGAGAGAGCGCGTGGCGAGCGCCTTCGCCTGGCGCTTGAAACACTGGGCCCGATCTTCGTCAAGTTCGGCCAGATGCTTTCCACGCGCCGCGACCTCCTGCCGCAGGATATTGCCGACGAACTGGCAAAACTGCAAGATCAGGTTCCCCCGTTTCCTTCCAGCCTCGCCCTTGCTACACTGGAACAGATCTATGGAAGACCTGTCAATGACGTCTTCTTGCTGTTCGATGCCGAACCGATAGCCAGCGCATCAATCGCCCAGGTTCATCTGGCAGTGCTGCATGATGGCACGGAAGTCGCGGTGAAAGTGTTGCGTCCGGGTATCGCCCCGATCATCTCCCACGATGTGGCATTGATGGAAACCGGTGCTTGGCTGGTTGAAACGCTGTGGCCCGACGGCAAACGACTGAAACCACGCGAAGTAGTGACGGAATTCGCACGGCATCTAGGTGACGAACTTGATCTCATGCGCGAAGCGTCCAACTGCAGTCAGTTGCGGCGCAATTTTCTCGATTCCCCCCTACTCTTGGTACCGGAAGTTTATTGGGACTACTGCTATTCCGGCGTTATGGTGATGCAGCGCGTAAAAGGCACACCCATTAGCCATGTGGAGGCACTGCGCGAGCAAGGGATAGATATTCCGAGGCTCGCCCGTGTTGGCGTGGAGATCTTTTTTACTCAGGTATTCCGCGACGGTTATTTTCATGCCGATATGCATCCCGGCAATATTTTTGTCGGCAGCGACGGTCGTTATATTGCAGTGGATTTCGGCATAATGGGAACGCTCACCGACGGGGACAAGAATTATCTGGCGCAAAACTTCCTGGCGTTTTTTCGCCGTGATTACAAGCGCGTGGCGGAAGCTCACGTCGAGGCGGGATGGGCTCCGAAAGATACGCGGGTTGACGATTTTGAAACTGCCATCC
>JALYOY010000049.1 GCA_030856655.1 Pseudomonadota bacterium
CTTTGGCTGCGCCAGGCCCAGGCGCCGACGATCAACGCCGCGAGCACAACGCTAACCATCGTGATCCTCAGGCGGTGTTCGGAACGCACCGCAGAGCTTGTTTGAGAAATAACTTCCATCAATCTTAGAATCCGGCAGTTGGGCGGGCAGAGAAGCGGAAGGACGCCGTTGCAGTTCCTCGCATCCGCCCTCTATTGTGATTTGCATCAGTCAACTTACAACCTTACCCCCTGCCAGCCGTATTCGCCATGCGCAGCGGCTGGAAATAGCTTCGTCATGTGTCACCAGAACCAATGTCGTGCCGCGCTCGCGGTTCAGCTCAAACATGAGCTCTATAATTTGCGCACCTGTGGTGGAATCCAGGTTGCCGGTAGGTTCATCAGCGAGCAGTAATTGCGGTTTCGTGACAAATGCGCGTGCAATGGCGACGCGCTGTTGCTCGCCACCGGAAAGTTGTCTCGGGTAATGCTTCAGACGCATCCCCAGACCTACGCGCTCGAGCAATTCCAACGCGGCGATATTTGCCCTGCTTGCGCCGGCAAGCTCCAGCGGCAACATTACGTTCTCAATCGCAGTCAATGCGGGCAATAACTGAAATGACTGAAACACGAAACCCAGCATGCGTCCTCGCAATGCAGCACGTGCGTCTTCATCCAATAAGAAAATATCCTCCCCGTCAAGATGAACCTTCCCGCTTGAGGGAGTATCTAATCCCGCCAGCAGCCCGAGCAAGGTTGATTTCCCTGAACCCGACGCTCCCACTACAGCAACGGAGTCGCCCGCATTTACTTTCAGATTAATGTCCTCCAAAATGGTAAGCTGTTCGTCACCGGTGCTGACTTGCTTGGTTAAGGAAGTTGCTTGCACAATAGGCCGTACAACAAGGTTATCCGTCATGAAAAATTTCCTGATTATTCTGTTTACATTATCAAGTGTTATGGCCGGCCACTCAGGCGCAACAGCCGTGCCCGCACCCACACCTACACCCGCCACCGCAACCACTACTACTATCATGGTATTTGGCGATAGCCTGTCTGCAGGCTATGGCCTGTCGCAGGAAGCCGGATGGGTAAGTCTGCTGAAAAAAAGGCTGCAAACGCAATCGCCGACTCACCTGATCAATAACAGCATCAGCGGCGAAACCGCAGCGGGCGGACGCAATCGCATCGAGCAAGCGCTTAAAACCCACCGCCCGGATATCGTCATTATCGAACTCGGCGGAAATGACGGACTGCGCGGTGCATCCATCGCATCTATTCGTGACAACCTCGAAACCATCATTGAAGCCTGCCAGCGACACAAAACCACCGTTCTATTGGCTGGAATGCAACTTCCACCCAATTATGGCATAGCATACACACAAAAGTTTCAGGATATTTATCCACAGCTTGCGAAACGCCACCGTCTTAAACTGGTACCGTTTCTGATGGACGGTTTTGGCGACAAGCGCGAATTTTTTCTGGCGGATGGAATACATCCGAACGCGAACGCGCAAGAAAAAATCGTGGAAAATGTATGGAAAGTATTACGAACAATGCTTAAATCCCAGCAGGCCGTTGCTGATGGAGGCGCCTAAAATTAACGTTGACCCGATGCACTGTTGAGCTATACTTACAATACGAATGTGGTTTTTTGTCCTGAATTCAAGAAACTATTACTAAAAATCCTTGAATTCTAGTTCCTCATTTTAAAATCGCGATGACACCTTTTTTCGGCGAATTAATAGGTACCTGTCTGCTGGTCGTACTCGGGAACGGCGTAGTAGCCAACGTCGTACTGAGTAAAACAAAAGGCAATAATAGCGGCTGGATCGCCATTACCTTAGGATGGGGAGTTGCTGTATTCGTCGGTGTGTATGCAGTGTCTTCGGTAAGTGGCGCACATATCAACCCTGCCGCAACCATTGCTCTTGCCGCTGCTGGTAAATTCGCATGGGGCGACGTACCCACTTATATTGCCGGGCAAATGCTGGGTGCAATGATTGGCGCGGTAATCGTATGGATTACTTATCGTCAACATTTTGAACAAACACAAGATGCGAACGCAAAGCTTTCCGCATTTTGTACCGGACCGGCGATAAGAAGTCCATTCAGTAACCTTGTCTCCGAAATCGTTGGAACGTTTATATTAATTTTTGGCATTTTGCATATGGTTGCTCCACAGAGCAGCCTTGGATCACTGGACGCCTTGCCAGCGGCCTTGCTGGTATTCGGTATCGGTTTATCACTGGGCGGAACAACAGGTTTTGCGATTAATCCTGCTCGTGACTTGGGGCCCCGCATTATGCATGCCATTCTTCCAATACCCAATAAAAGAGACAGTGATTGGGGCTATGCGTACATTCCAGTGGTCGGCCCCATAATTGGCGGCCTTTTTGCTGTTTCTATATTTAAGTTGTTGTGATTGAATATTTGTAAAAAATCGAAGGGAAGCAGAATTGTTTCGACAGCAATGAGTTAACGCTCCAATCCACTAGAATTTCTAGTTCTACCTCTTTAATCTCTCAAACTTGCGTGAGAACTGAGATATAGGGGGAACTTATGCATAGCTACCAACACATTTTACTGGCCGTGGATTTTTCGGAACATGGCGATTATGTCACCAGAAAAGCAAAGTGTCTGGCAGACAATTTTCATGCAAAACTGAGCATTATTCATGTACTGGATAATATTCCGATGCCAGATACAGCTTACGGCACAGCGATTCCCCTGTATGAGAGTTCATCATACGAATTGCTGGAAGAGGAAAAATTCAAATTGATGCAAATCGGTGATCGGTTAGGGATTGATTCGGCCTGCCGATGGATGATTTGGGGTGTGCCTGAACAGGAAATCGTCCGAATTGCCGACCAGGAGCATATTGATTTAATTGTCGTCGGCTCGCATGGGCGTCATGGGCTCGCTTTGTTGCTGGGGTCGACAACTGATAGCGTTCTGCACCACGCTAAATGCGATGTTTTGGCAGTCCATTTGCAGGATGAAGCCGCGCGCGAAGAATCCGTCGATGAAGGGGCTGTCCCCATCACATTGAATCCGGAAAATGCTTGACTGCTACGGCCGTGTTACCAGAATCTCCACCAGGGTTCGCCGCGCGCCGTAGTCCAATCCGGAAAAAATTTGCTATTAGGGAAATTTTTTTTCATCACCCGCTGGGCATCATCGCGCAGATCTTTCATTCCCAGGGCATCATAGGCTTTCAGCATTATAAATAGCGCTTCTTCCGTGGCGGGGGTCTGCGGGTATTCCTGCAGGGTATATTGAGCACGATTGGCCGCCGCGACGTAGCCGCCCCGGTTCATGTAGTAGCGCGCCACCTGCACTTCATGCAATGCCACCACATTAACCAAATGTTTCATGCGTTGCACCGCATCGGGCGCGTATTTGCTCTTGGGAAAACGAGTAATTAATTCCTTGAAATTCTCAAACGACTCGCGGGACGCCTTCGGATCGCGGTCGCTCATATCCTGATTGAGAATTTTTTCCGATACCATACCCATCAGCCCCAAATCATCATTAAAATTCGCGAGCCCTTTAAGATAATAAGCATAATCCACGTTTGTATGGTTCGGATGGAGCTTGATGAAGCGGTCCGCGGCAGCAATGGCCGATGCCTGTTCGCCATCTTTGTAATGAGCATAGCCAATTTCAAGTTGTGCCTGCTGCGCGTAGCGTCCGTAGGGATACCGCGCTTCGAGGCCTTCGAATAATTTGATGGCGGCTCCGTAACTGCCACTGTTCATCTCCGATTTTGCCTCGGAATAGAACTTGCTGGCAGACCAACTCTTCTGGTCCTCCGCGTCCTTCTTCGGCCACAGGCCGCACGCTGATAGCAGCAATACCAGAAATAAAGCTACACTACGCGACATGATAAATTCACCGGAAAATAAGAATGAATGTTCTTATTATAGCGCAAAGCCGATATTGCCTGAATCGGCTGAAATCGTCGTTGAGGTGACAATTCCTCCGGACTGTGCCGGAATGCGGCTTGACCAGGCTCTGGCGCGGTTGTTGCCTGACTGGTCTCGTAGCCGCTTGCAGGCGTGGATACTGGAAAAACGGATCAGTGTGGATAGCGGAGAAGCCATTCCCAAACAAAAATTGTGGGGTGGGGAGAAGATACTGGTGAAACGGCCACGAAGCCATCCCACCGAAGCCGCTCATGCCGCCGAAGCCATCTCGCTTAATATCGTTTACGAAGATCATGTGCTCATGGTCATCAATAAACCCGCCGGGCTGGTTGTGCACCCCGGCAGCGGCAACTGGCAGGGGACCATGCTGAATGCGCTGCTCCACCACGACGCGCAATTGAGTGGAATTCCGCGCGCGGGGATTGTTCACCGGCTGGATAAAGATACCAGTGGTCTGCTGGTGGTAGCGAAAACCCTGGAAGCGCAAACTAGCCTAGTGCGGCAACTGCAAAAACATACCGTGAGGCGCGATTATCTCGCGCTGGTGCTGGGCCATATTTCGGTTGATGGATGGGTTAATGCACCGGTTGGACGACACCCGGTGCAGCGCACAAAAATGGCGGTAACCTTGAGCGGCAAGGAAGCACGTACTCATTATCAAGTGCTGGAAAAATTTGAGGGGTGTACC
>JALYOY010000053.1 GCA_030856655.1 Pseudomonadota bacterium
AGTTCGGTACTCAGGGTACCGAGCGGTTTGATGCTTATGGTTACACTATCGAAGTCGGGCGGAACTTTAATTACGCCTGGAAACCGCGTTTGAGTGCGTTTTATGGTTACGCTACCGGCGACCGTGATCCCAACGACAATGTGAATAATCGTTTTGACCGTTTTTTTGGTTTTGCACGGCCCTGGTCGGCAGATCATTACGTTATTTATGAGAATATCAAGGCTCCCAAAATCAGGTTTGACATTCAGCCGACCCAAAAACTGGGATTGGAAGCCGGCTACAGCTGGTTCTGGCTGGCCAGCAGCACGGATCGTCTTTTTGACTCCTTCGACGGCAACATCAGTGTCGTCAGGGACCCGGGTTTCAACCGGGATAGAACGGGGAGAAGCGGTGACGACGTCGGGAGTGCGTTGGAAATGCGCTTGCGCTATCAGCTCACATCACGAATTAATACCACGGTGGGTTACACCCATTTCACCGCCGGCGATTTTGTAAAAAACGTGATAGCGGCAAACCCTGACCATATTGCACAGCGCTCAGGCAACACCGACTTTTTCTACGTTGAAGTGTTAATAAGCGCCTTTTAATAATCTTGAACAGAATTACTCAATATCTCTTTTAAAGGAAAAATCGTGAAAATTAAAACATGGCTTCCAACAGCCCTCCTGGCAAGTTTATTAATCAGCGGCAACGCTTTCGCGGACAGGAATTTACTCAATGTCTCCTATGATCCAACGCGTGAGTTTTACCAGGAGTTCAATAAGTCATTCATAAAACAGTGGCAGGCAAAGACCGATGAGAAAGTAGCCGTCAAGCAATCCCACGGTGGTTCTGGCAAACAGGCACGCTCGGTGATCGACGGGCTCGAGGCGGATGTGGTGACGCTTGCCTTGGCCAACGACATCAATGCCATCGCGGAGAAGGCCAAACTGCTTCCGGAAGACTGGCAGAAGCGACTTGTACGCAACAGCACGCCTTATACCTCGACCATCATTTTCCTCGTGCGCAAAGGCAATCCCAAGGGGATTAAGGACTGGAACGATCTGGCCAGGCCCGGTGTGGCTGTGATTACGCCCAATCCGAAAACCTCCGGGGGTGCGCAATGGAATTACCTGGCGGCATGGGAATTTGGCAAGCGTAACTTTGGTGAAGCCAGAGCAAAAGAATTTGTCGCCGACATCTACAAGAATGTTCCAGTGCTCGACTCCGGTGCACGCGGCTCGACCACGACCTTTGTAGAGCGTGGTGTCGGTGATGTATTCATCTCTTGGGAAAATGAGGCTTTTCTGGCGATCAAGGAGCTTGGGCCGGGGAAGCTCGAGATCGTCGTGCCATCACTTAGCATTCTCGCGGAACCGCCGGTCGCGGTGGTGGACAAAGTGGTGGACAAGAAGGGCACGCGCGATCTCGCAGAAGCCTATCTACAGTATTTATATTCAGAGGAAGGTCAGGAAATCGCCGCAAGGAATTTCTACCGTCCTACCAATAGCAAGATTGCCGCGAAATATGCCAGCCGGTTTCCTGCCGTTACGCTTTTCACAATCGATGAGGCATTCGGTGGCTGGAAAAAGGCACACAAGGTTCACTTTGCCGATGGCGGGACGTTTGATCAGATTTATCAGAAATAGCATTCTTTCGGCGCGGATGCCACCCATACAAATTTCAGGAGTTGGCGTGACTGCATTAATCGTGGGGGGAGACTACATACAAACATTGAAGCGAGAGCTCCTCGCGTACGGCTTGAGGCACGTCGAACACTGGGACGGTCGGCAGTCAAGATTTGCCAAGCGCACGATTCCAAATAGCGCCAGACTGGTGGTGATACTTTACGATTTTGTTAGCCACAGCGTAGCGAATACGTTGAAGCAACAAGCGAATAAAAATGGTGTGCCGCTGATATTCTGCCGCAGTTCGACGCATGAGCTACGCAGAAAACTGGAAAGCATGGAATTGAGCGAGTTTCCCTGTCGCGGGCTGCGACGCGGCCCGATCCAAAGTATATAGACTTGAACACCAGTTTGCCGACCGCTCCAATTATCGTAATGCCTGAACGAAGAAGGATACAGGGATGAACGCAAGAAATGCGCACGATGAACTGATGCTTGTCCAGGCGACCAACAATCATCAGCTACAGCGTTCTGAAGATGGCTGGTAGTCGGGCACTTCCTTAACAACCGACTGTCGAGTGTCTTTCAACCGGTCTTTGATGCAAGCGTACGCAAAGTCATCGGACATGCTGCTTACGTTCGTTCTGAGTCTGGTGATAAGAATGTATTGTCGCCTTGGGATATTTTTGCCTTAGCGGCGGAAGATACGCTACTGGTCAGCCTCGATCGTCTATGCCGCACGGTGCATGCGATCAATTACTTCAGCTCTGCCTCGGGGCAGGGCAATCTCTTTGTCAGTGTGCAGCCACGCCTGTTGGAAAGCGTCAAGGACGATCATGGCCGCGCGTTCGAAAAGGTCCTCAATCTCATTGAGGTAGCTACTTCTCGCGTGGTCATCGAAATCCCGACCGAGGTGAATCGCGACGCAAGGCTGCTCAAGCACGTGATCAGCAACTATCGCTCGCGCGGGTATCGGATCGCAGCGAATCACAGCGGGGCAAGTGACAACTGGACGGCTGAGCTGGGGACCTTGTATCCAGACATCGTCCGGCTGGACGCGTCTGCGTTGTTGCAATATAACCGGGCACTTCCACTACTGGATACAGTACATC
>JALYOY010000073.1 GCA_030856655.1 Pseudomonadota bacterium
GCGTTCTGCTTTGGAACACGTGGGGACAGGTCCCTGCCGCTACCCAATTAATTGCAGAAAAAGCTACGCACTCCCGCGCAACGCTGGAGGGAAGAATAACGGATTAGCTACATTATGTACCATAAACTAGACACGAACCCATGATCCGTCCATCTGGGACGGTGGTCTAACCGGTTGCCGGGATAGGATTTAACTTCTGGAAATAGTTGCGGCACACTACTACACCCTACCTTGACAACGTTAACCCTCACCCGTCCGGACGATTGGCATCTGCACTTACGCGATGGCGAGCAGATGCGCGCGGTGCTGCCGGATACTGCGCGGCGCTTCGCCCGTGCCATCGTCATGCCCAACCTCCAGCTGCCAGTGATGACAACCGGAATGGCGCTGGCGTACCGCGAGCGCATCCTTGCCGCTCTGCCACGGGGAATGCGCTTCGAGCCGTTGATGACGCTCTACCTTACCGACAACACCGCACCTTCTGAAATTATTGCAGCCAAAAAAAGCGGCGCAATACATGGCGTGAAATACTACCCCGCCGGCGCCACGACAAATTCGGATGCAGGTGTTACTGATATTGCCAGATGCTACGCGACGCTCGAAGCAATGGAACGGGTGGACATGCCTCTGCTGGTCCATGGCGAAGTGAACGATCCCGAAGTGGACGTGTTCGATAAGGAAAAAATTTTTCTGGATCGGGTGCTGATTCCCGTTACGCAACGCTTCCCGCAATTACGAAGCGTGTTCGAACACATCACCACTCAGGAAGCGGTGGAATTCGTCAAAGGCGCATCAAGCAATATTGCCGCCACCATTACCGCCCATCATCTGCTGCTCAACCGAAATGCTCTGTTTCAAGGGGGCATCCGGCCTCATCACCACTGCCTTCCCATACTGAAGCGCGAAATCCATCGCCACAAACTGGTTGAAGCCGCTATCAGCGGTAACTCAAAATTTTTCCTCGGCACCGACAGCGCGCCCCATTCCCGAGCCAACAAAGAATCGGCCTGCGGCTGTGCGGGTATCTACACTGCTCACGCAGCGATTGAGCTATATGCAGAAGCTTTTGAGCGGGCAGGCGCGCTGGATAAACTGGAAGCCTTTGCCAGCTTCTACGGGGCGGATTTCTATCAACTGCCGCGAAATAGGGACAGCATTACGCTCAAAAAGGAAAGCTGGAGCATGCCTGAACAACTGGAATTTGCAGGAGAAACATTGGTCCCGCTGCGGGCGGGAGAGAGCCTGGTCTGGAAATTGATTGGCTAACGTGTAATGTCAACGTGCAGTCCCGGGAGGATAAATTCAAACTTTCTGTAACTCCGTTTCGATAGCGTGACAATTTTTTAGATGATGCCACGCGCGCTTACTTTTCTTAAGGACATTTTCGGCTATCCCGCTTTTCGCGGGCGGCAAGCCGAAGTGATCGCGCATGTTGCCGGAGGCGGGGATTGCCTGGTGTTGATGCCGACCGGTGGCGGCAAATCGTTGTGTTACCAGATTCCCGCGTTATTGCGCGACGGCGTCGCGGTGGTCGTTTCGCCGCTGATTGCGTTAATGCAGAATCAGGTAGCGGCGTTGCATGAAGCCGGGGTGCGCGCGGCTTTTCTCAATTCTTCCTTGTCACAGACGGAAACCGCAGCAGTCGAGCGCGGCATGCTCACGGGCAAATACGATCTGGTGTATGTGGCGCCGGAAAGGTTGTTGACGCCACGCTTTCTCGATCTTCTGGTGCGCACCCCGCTTTCGCTGTTCGCCATTGATGAGGCGCACTGCGTGTCCCAGTGGGGGCACGACTTCCGTCCGGAATACATCCAGCTTTCTATTCTACACGAGCGATTTCCCAACGTACCGCGCATCGCCCTGACGGCGACAGCGGATAGCGTGACGCGTGAGGAAATCGTCGAACGTCTCGGCCTCAATGGCGCGCGGATTTTCATTTCCAGCTTCGACCGTCCCAATATTCGCTACCAAATCGTGGACAAGGTGAACGCCAAAGCGCAATTGCTTACTTTTATTCGTGCAGAACATAACGGCGACACCGGCATTGTCTATTGCCTCTCGCGCAAGAAAGTCGAGGAAACGGCGGTATGGCTAGTCGAAAAGGGCGTCCGCGCGCTTGCGTACCACGCTGGCATGAACACGCCGGAGCGCAACCGCAATCAGGAAAAATTCCTGCGCGAAGACGGCATTGTGATGGTCGCCACCATTGCGTTCGGTATGGGCATCGACAAGCCGGACGTACGCTTCGTCGCGCATCTCGACCTGCCTAAAAGCGTGGAAGGCTATTACCAGGAAACCGGCCGTGCCGGGCGCGACGGTCAAGCGGCCAATGCATGGATGGCTTACGGTTTGGGTGATGTGGTCCAGCAGCGGCGCATGATCGAAGGTTCCGAGGCGCAAGCGCAGTTTAAACGGATAGCCTCAACCAAGCTCGACGCACTGCTGGCGCTGTGCGAGGCAACTACCTGCCGCCGCGCGCGCCTGCTTGATTATTTTAGTGAAGCTGCGACCAGCACTGCTTGCGGCAATTGCGATGTCTGTCTCGATCCGCCACAAGTGTGGGATGGCACGGTGGCGGCGCAAAAGGCGCTGTCTTGCGCCTTCCGCACTGGCCAGCGCTTTGGCGCCGGGCATCTGATCGACGTGCTGCGCGGCAACGATACCGAACGCGTGCGGCAATGGAGTCATGACAAGGTCAGTACCTTCGGTATCGGCAAAGAACTGGAAGAAAAGCCATGGCGAGCGGTGTTTCGCCAACTGGCGGCACTCGGTTTACTCACTGCGGACGGTGAGGGTCATGGTTCGCTGCGTCTCACCGCAGCCAGCCGCGCGGTGTTGAATGGGAGTCAAACAGTGCTTCTGCGCCTGCAGCCGCAGAGCAAAAAGGCCACGCCCAAGGCTATGGCTACGCCTGCGGCGGCGCGTGAAGACAAGTTTGCCAAGCTTGATCCGGCGGCTCGCACACTGTGGGCACGCCTGCGCGCATGGCGTACCGATATTGCAAAAAAGCACGGCGTTCCCGCTTATGTCGTGTTTCACGATGCAACGCTGGCGGAATTAGTGCGCCTGCGCCCGCAAACACAAAGCGAACTGCGCCAGGTGCCCGGTATTGGCGCGCGTAAACTGGAGTGTTACGGCGGCGAACTGCTTGAGATTCTTCGCACTTGACAGCAGCGGCGGACTTTACCAGTGCTTCTTGGCGCGGTTCCACTGATAAAGCAGCCGGGCAAAGACGTTATATGCCAAGTTCGTAAGCTGCTTGAATACGGGCAACCGCAGCAGTTTTGCGAGCCAGCGCTGGCTGGGCGTTTGTGACCATAGTTGCGTGAATGCGTCCGCTCCGATATTGAGTTCGCCATCGGCATCTTTGACATACAACCGCTCCCGTACCTGCTCTAACGAAGCATCCACTTCCGATACAGCCTCCGGATGTGTATGCACATCGATCCACTCAATGTCCTTGATGCCGCATGCCTCCATGCGCTCGCGTTGATCCTTGATTCCCGCATTACAAACCGGGCAAGCGCTGTTGTAGTAGACCTTGCTAGACATGTTCAACTAAAGGCAAGACTAGCGGCATTACTCGCAGCGGTAGACAACACCCAAAACCGTTGTGTTTGACGTGCCTTTGCTACCCCATGCGTTGGTATTACTCGAGTCTTGCACCCAGACGAAGTTCCCACCCATTTCAGCCGCCTTGTTGCGCAGGTCGTTTCGGGCTCCGACGAGGAGATTTTTATTTGATGTGTAGTCGCCTGTAAACCAATTGCCTTGGGAGCCGACTACGTCGCCGAGCGGTTTGCAATTACCGGCTGGTTTTACAGTCACAAGCTCAACGGACCTTCCTTCCGGGGTCGTTGAAGTCGCTGAACAGCCAATAAAAAGAAAAACGGGGAGAAGGATTGACAAAGCGCCACTTATTTTCGCGACCATCTATTTTCTCCTTGAAAACGCATGTGTTTTATCTGATCGTATTCGACGAACCGAAAATCCTGAGATTCAGTGAGATTGTAAGGTTTCGAGCAGAGAAGTCAACCAATCGTCATGCAACGTGTCAGTCGCGGAATAGGGAACAGTGCCGCACCCCTAGATTATGCATGTCTTGGCCCAAACATGATAATAGCCATCCCTGCAAGCGCCACCAGAGAACCAGCCACATCCCAGGCAGTCGGTTTTATTCCTTCGATGGACCAGAGCCAGAGCACCGCCACGAAAATGTAGACGCCTCCGTATGCGGCGTAGGTGCGGCCTGGGGCTGTGGGATGAAGCGCGAGAAGCCATGCAAATAAGGCGAGGCTTATGGCAGCGGGCAAAAGAAGCCACGTGCTCTGCCCCTGCTTGAGCCAGAGGTAAGGCAAATAGCAACCGACGATTTCGGCAACCGCCGTAGCCAGAAAAAGAAAAAAGTCTTTAGCTCAAACATGCCAACCGCTTCGGTGATACTACTCAACTGCAATATAAGTTGCAGCCTGTCAATGCCCGCAAATGCGTCAGTCTGGGCTCGCTATCGCCGCATAGAAGGCCAGCAAAAAAGGCCTTATTAAAATTTCCATCTGTTCTAACTGCTATCCTCTCGTCTTTTCCGCTCTACCCTATTCATAACAAAGTATCTGTTTATATCTGGTTCTTTCGCGAGCAGCATGGCAGCCTTTGAAAAAGCCTCTTGCACATGCGCGGTGATGAAGTGGGTATCAATAGCATAATCGCTCTCCCATTCTTACACAAAAGTAAAGTCGCTGGGCTCAGCTTTGTTTTGAAGAAGCTGATAGCTGATACAGTCATTCTCCTTGCGTGTTTCCCGCACCAGGCACCGCAAAATGGATGTCAGCTCTTCAATCCTATTAGGTCGCGCCGTTATCTTCGCAAGGACTCCACTGTTTTATTTGGCATGAGTCATCTCTTATAAAGGTAT
>JALYOY010000110.1 GCA_030856655.1 Pseudomonadota bacterium
TTGCTCAATGCACATGATCGCCTGGAGGGGGCAATATTTCCTTTTCGCGGTTAAGCTGTGCCACCTGCTGCATCAACATCTCGGTATCGCTCCAGCCTGTGCTATCGGCTTCAGGGATCCAGCGTGCGCGCAGATAGCCGTAGCGATCGACCAGGAACTCCATGTGTTGGGGCAGCGTTCCAGCCCCCAGCAGATCGGGCTGATTGAGCGTTCTGCGGAACAAGGCATAGCTTCGCATGATCTCGGCGGCCCCTTGCGTGATCACCGGGAAGGGAATGTCCGCGGCGAGCGCCGCCAGCTCCTGCGGGTCGGGATCATTCTCCGGCACCGCCAGCAACACCGTATTGGCGGTGGCAAGTGCGGGGATAAGCCGACTTAGCGCGTCCAGCCGCTCACGCGACTGCGGCCACGAAAACAACACCAGCAGCACGTTCTTCTGGCCGCGGAAGTCCTTCAGGGTGCCGCTTGAACCATCGCTGGCGGCATAGGAGAAATTGGGTGGGCCCATGGCGGGCTGGGGCTGGCTGGGAATGACTCTGGGGCTCATCAGGCGCGCCTGGTAGCCGCGGGACATGGCATGCAAAAAGTTCACCACATCCCAGCGGTCCTCTTCCGAGAGCTGGTCGGCAAAGGTCGGCATGCCGGTATCGGGAATGCCATAGGTCAGCCAATGAAAGAAATCCCCCGCGGTATGCTTGGCGGTATGGGGCTCGGTGAGCATATCGACAGGGGGCTTGGCGAAGGTCTTGGCCAGCACGCCATTGCCCTTGCCCTGAAGTCCGTGGCAGGCCACGCAGTTCTCGGCGAACAGGGCCGAGCCGTTGGCAATGGAAATGGTGTCGAATGGGACCGGCGTCCTGCGGTAGGTTTCCGGGTAGGCATCGATGGCCAGGGGCGGCAGTCCTATCGCCAGGGCTAATACCGCCAGGGCCGCCGGGATGCCGAGGCGGCGCTTTTTCTGCCACTGCCGGGCGCGGCCAAGTGCTACCGCGCCTGCCGCCAGGACGAGCAGGGCGACGCCAAGCCAGGCGCGAATCATCACGCTCGGCTCGCCCCAGGTGGCGGCTAAGGAGAAGCGGAAGGAATAGGGCCAGTTCTGGATGATGGCATGCTTGGCCGGGACGGTATTGGCGACAATGGTCGCCAGCAGCACGATCCCCAGGGCGAGGACGAATTCGAAGCTGACCCATTTTCTGAGTTTCCCCCCGGCTGCCGCCCCCTCCGGGACTTGAGCCGGGTCCTGGGCGCTTGGTGCCGGGCCGGGCCCGGCGCCAAGCAGCGGCAGCCAGCTGGAACGGGCGCGCGCGGCGATGATGAGCACCACGCCCAGCAGCGCGATTTTTGCGTTGAGGAGCCAGCCGTATTCGGTGGATACCAGCGCGGCATAGCTGGTATCGACCATGCGGTCGGTAATGATGATGCCGGTTGCGATCACGGCCAGCATGACCGGCAGCGCCATGACCGAGAAGCGCTTGAGCGCCTGGGCGCCGGACTGGACCGCCTCTTCGCGGGCTTGAAACAGTTCGTGGATGCGGGCGACGGCGCCGCTCTGAATGCCGGGGTGAGCCGCCTGCGCGCGCGCAGGCGGCTGGGTGCAGGCGAAGCAGACGACGAGGAAAGCCGGCAGGGCGCCGAACCAGACGCTGGCCAGGATGATATGCAGGGCGTAAGGCAGGATCGAGATGAGAGACAGTTCCTCGGCCGCGGAATGACTTGCCAGTGATCCGACCGCCAGGGTTAAGGTGGCAACGCTCGCGCACAGCAGGTAGCGCCACCGCGCCGCGGGCGAGCGGCGGATATAGAGGGCAATGCCGGCGACCATGAGCGCCAGGATGGCGCGCCCGACCCAGATGTGTCCCATGCGGGTGTTCTGGATGAGTGCGAGCCAGGCATCCGGGCGCCAGGCATTCTCGGCCACGCCCGTGGCTTGCGCGGTGGTGGTGGCGAGGATGCCCAGCAATCCCGCCAGCAGCAGCAGGCCCAGCCACGGCAAGGCGCGCTGCAGACGGTCAACCCAGGGGGAGTGAAAGGATCCGGCAATGGCAAGGAAGACGCAACTGCCGACCAGGATCATGTTGGACGCAAGCTGTAACCAGCGAAGGAGCGTCGCGATGATCTCGATCATTTCTGTTGCGCTTTGCTCTTTACTGTGAAGTCGTAGGACGAGTCAACGACGTGGCCGTCCACCGATAACACGCGGAATTTTACCGTGTACTTTCCAGGAACCAATTCCGGCAATGGCAGCACGATGGCTTTTCGGTCATCGGGGTCGATGTGGGGCTTGACTTCGGTGACAGGGGTTTTGTCGGCGCCGAGAAGGGCAAGCGAGGCATAATCCTTTTCAATCTCTTCATTGAACCAGAGCCGCACTTGCGCCGGCGTGATGGTGAGCACCGCCCGGCGTGGCGGTTCGGCCTTGACCAGCATGGCGTGAGCCAGGGCGGGGGCACTGGGCACGATCAGCGCGATCGCCACGATCAGCGCACTACCCGCCATGATTCGCTTGCGGGCGGAAGCCATCCATGATTTCATTCTCACTTCTCCTTCATGACTGCCACCCGAGGGGAGCAGGTGTCTTGATTTGACTGTATTGCTTCAGTATGGTTCGGCCTCCCCTCGGCAGGCCAAACCGGCGTCCGCAGTCCGTGCCGCGGCCGGATGGCTCTGTTCTCAGGCGGCGCCGATATCCCCGGATTTGCGCCGGCCGCGCAGGAAGAAAACCGCGGCCGCGCCGATCATGGCGGCAATGCCGACGATGAGGTAGGGCGAGGTGCCTTTGGGCTCGCCCACCGAGAAGGGGAAGCGCGAGACGTATTCTTCCTGTTTGTCGCGTACGGTGACCAGGCCCACGAATTTGCCAGGCTGGGTAAAATCTTTTTCGAAGTTGATCGAACCATTGGGGTAGACCTTGGCCGGGACATGCAGGACGGTGATGGCCTCCAGGTTCTCTTCCGCGCCCGCGGGGGCTCCCGTGTCCCGGATGATGCGCACTTCGGTGGGCAAAGGGCGCAGCGCTTCTTCAATGTAATCGAGCGCCACGACGGTGCGCCCCGTTGCCGGAATATCTTCGCAGAATTCCTTCTCCTGCGAGCTTTCCGGCTGGTAGCCGGTAAAGTGCATGGTATACGGGCCGATCGTGAGTTTACAGATGTCGTCGGCGAGGGATAATCCGCCGTGCGCCTGGACCTGCGCAGAAAATGGAAGGCCGATCGTGAGCATTAAACATACGACAGCAGGTTTCAGAAATGGTAAGGACATTATCAAAATCGCCTATAAGGTATGATGAATCGTGGGGTCCTGCCCGTTGCGGGTGCGAGCGGACCAGTGCGTGCCTATGGCCGGCGCGAAGATCGCCAGCGCTGTACCCGTTTCGATTTCATGAGCTTGTACACAAACAGAGTCAGCAGCAGCAGGCCGATCAATGGCCCGACCGCGGTGCGAAATATATTCGCATAGTTGATCATCTGTACCCGCAAGGGGTACTGGTAGCGCAAGGGAGGCTGTCCTTCCGCGGTAATGATGATGGTGTACAGTCCCTGATCCAGGCTGGTCTCTCCCTTGATCACGCCATCCGGATGGTAAGCCGGGCGCAGGTAGGTCACGGTCTCATCTTCTGTCTCGCTGGTGCCTTTTATGACGCGCATGCCGATGGGCATCTCGCGCAATGCCTGGTCTATCAGGTCCACCACCAGGTAGGTGTCTCCGCCCTTGGGAATTTCCGTGCAGTATTGCGCGCTCGGCTCGTATTGGGGCTGGTAGGCGCTCAAATGCACCATGCTATCGCCAATCCGGCGTACACAGCTGTCTTCTTCCAATGAGACTTTTCCATGCGCAGCGGCTGCGCCGGCATAGAACGCTGCAATCAGGATAAGAACCGCGGCGCCTGCCTGTGTCACTTGCCTAACCACGAACGGGTCCTCCCGTTTGGATTTACGATGTTTCACTGTTCAATCCGCTCCGATGGCCGCATCGGTGCGAAAGTCATCGGTTGCCGGGCACATTAAAAAACACCGATCCACCTTCCCGTCTGGTGACGGCGGCGGACCGGTGTCGTGCCTTGGGTGCCTTGAGTACCGGACTTAAAAGAGTAAAGGAGATCTTTTAAGTCCGGCCAAGTGCCTAGAG
>JALYOY010000118.1 GCA_030856655.1 Pseudomonadota bacterium
GCTTGGGGAATAAAGGTATCGCAAGCCGTAGACTGCATGTTTCCCACGCATTCCACTCTGCGATGATAGAGTCGATGCTGCCTTCTTTCCTAGATATGGTCGGAAAGATTGGTCTGCGTCAGCCGAAAATTCCATTTCTCTCCAATCTCAGCGGTGACTGGATTACATCGCAGGAAGCAACTGATCCCAATTACTGGGGACGGCATTTACGCGGGACGGTACGCTTCGGTGATGGTCTGCGCGAATTGCTGAGTAATCCGGCCCGCATTCTGCTGGAGGTCGGACCTGGAGAAACCTTGACCACCCTTGCGCAACGGCATCCCGACGCAAGTGCGGAACAGCTCATTCTTTCGTCTTTACCCCATCGGGGCAAAGTTCATTTGCCTGAGAGTGCCCTAAAACACATATATCTGAGTCTTGGCAGGCTCTGGCTGAGCGGGCTTTCCATTGATTGGGAAAGCTTCTATGCCGAGGAAAGCCGCCACCGCATCCCACTGCCGACATACCCGTTCGAGCGTCAGTCTTACTGGGTTAAACCGGCTGCGGAAAGCGCAGGAATTCCCGAGAAAAAGGCAAATAAAACCGATTTGCAGATCAATGATGGAAAGAATGGAAATCAATCAGGTAGCCGTTCGCTGAATGACTGGTTTTATGTCCCTTCGTGGCGGCGTACCGATGTAGCTGCGCTCAATGGCGGCTACGCCGAACCGGCTGGCTCCCTGATAATCTTCAAGGATGAGCACCATTTTGGTACAGCGCTGATCGCGCATTTATTAAGTAATGGAATGAAATTGCTAGTGGTTTCCGCAGGCACCATGTTCCGCCGGCAGGATAAGGATCATTACACAGTGCGTGCCGGTGAACGGCACGATTATGATCTTCTGCTGCGCGCTATGCGCGATGATGGCAGAACCATCGGCCATATTTTCCATCTCTGGAGCATGACCACGGATAATGAGGAGCGGTCTCATGCCGAGAGTCAGGCGAAGAATTTCTTTGGCTTGTTCCATCTTGCGCAAGCTCTGGAGAGTGCCGGGACACTTATTTCCGCTGGTAAAAAAGTGGAAATTACGGTTGTGACTAATCAGCTGGAGGATGTCGCGGGCAATGAGCAGCTCCGTCCGGAAAAGGCGCTCCTGCTCGGACCGTGCAAGGTTATTCCGCAGGAATACTCCAATCTTACCTGCCGTGTTGTCGACGTCGAACTGCAGACTACCGATAGCATTGCGCAAGCCCGGCTTGTCAAGCAAGTTCTCGCCGAATCGCAAGCCGATTCTGTCGCGTCCATTGTTGCCTATCGAGGACCGTATCGCTGGATTCAAATCTTCGAGCCCATACGGTGTCCCGCACCAATACGAACCTGCCTCAGACAGGGTGGTGTTTATTTCCTCACCGGCGGACTGGGCGGCATCGGCCTTACGCTGGCCGAGCACCTGGCAGAAACCCGGCAGGCAAAGCTTGTGCTGTTGGGACGTTCGAGACTTCCGTCGCGGGAAAACTGGCCCAGGTTGCTGCCGACCATGGGCAAAGCAGATTCAACCCGCCGCAAGATAGAGAAGGTTATGCGACTCGAAGCCTTGGGCGCCGAAGTGCTCGTTTTGCAAACCGATGTCGCGATCCAAGCCGAGTTGGAGACGGCCGTCGCACAGGCGCATCAGCGCTTCGGCGCAATTCATGGCGTTATTCACGCGGCAGGAGAAGTCGGTAGCGGGCTTATTTCGGCAAAAACAGAGGCGATGGTCGCACAGGTATTTGCTTCCAAGGTACAGGGAACGCGTGCATTGCAAGCCATATTCAAAGATGAGCCTTTGGATTTCATGTTCTTGTGCTCATCGCTTGCGACGATCGCGGGCGGTCTCAGCAAGATTGATTATTGCTCAGCCAATGCCTACCTTGATGCCATTGCCCGTGCTGCTTACCCCGAATCCGCATTCCCCGTAATTTCGGTTAATTGGGACAGCTGGCGGGAAGTCGGCATGGCGGCGGATATGGCGATGCCGATTGGAGTGGGAATCTCGCCGCATGAAGGGGTCGAGGTTTTCGAGCGCATTCTGAACGGCGTGACGAGATCCCAAATCATTATTTCCACCCTCGATTTGAACACTCGTCTTAGCCAGACGCAAGAAGATCTGGTTGCTCAACCGCTGGTATTCGCTACCGCGCGAAAACAGGGGGAGCAGGTCGAGCAAGGGGAATACCCGAGGCCTGCATTACAGACGATTTTTACGGCACCGGACAGCGAGCTGGAGAAGGGCATTGCGGAGATTTGGCAGAGTCTGCTTGGTATAAATGCCATCGGCATCAATGATAATCTGTTTGAACTGGGTGGCGATTCCCTGCTGGGTATACAACTGCTTTCCAGAGTCCGAGCGCGCTTTGCCGTTGAATTGCATCCCGCGGAGTTCTTCAGATCCCCGACCATTGCCGGTCTGGCAGCACTGGTTGAGACAAAACTGATCGATGAGATCGAATACTCATGATCCTGGGCCGGCCCTTCCGAGCCAATGACCATATAGCAATTCGTCATCAGCATACACCCACACGCGGAGCTTTTTATGTTGAATAGCGGCGATCTTGCGCAGCGGCGTGCGCGGCTGACGCCTGAACAACGGAACCGGCTGGTGCATCGCTTGGCGGCGGCCAGGGTTTCGGCGCTGCATGAATCGACCATTCCACGCCGGAAATCTTTGGAGCCGGTACTACTTTCGTACGCGCAGCAGCGGCACTGGTTTTTATGGCAGCTGGAGCCGTTGAGCACGGCGTACCATCTTAGCGGCGCATTACATTTATCCGGACAGCTGGACGTTGGGGCCCTGCGTTCGAGCTTTGATGCATTAGTGATGCGGCATGAATCGCTGCGCACGGTTTTCCGGGCCAATGAAGAAGGGCTGCCCGATCAGATCATTGAAGCGGAGCGCAAGCTGGATATTCCGGTGATTGACCTGTGTGGCTTGCCGGCTGAGCAACGCGCGGCGTGCGCGCATGAAGAAGCTGGGCGGGTAAACGCCATCCCGTTTGATCTCACGCAAGGCCCGCTGCTGCGGGTCGTACTCATCCGGAAGACGCCGGAAGAACACCTTCTCGTGGTGGTGATGCACCACATCGTATCGGACGCCTGGTCAAATCGTATCGTCATCGACGAGTTCGCCGCCCAGTACCGCGCGCGAACACAAGGACAGGAACCTTCTCTTCCAGCGCTCCCGATTCAGTATGCCGATTACGCAGTATGGCAGCGCAACTGGCTGGAAGCAGGAGAAAAAGACCGGCAGCTGGCCTACTGGCGTGGCCAGTTGGGAGAGGATCATCCGGTATTGCAGCTTCCCACCGATCACCCCCGGCCATCCATCGCCAGCTATCGTGCAGCGCGCCATTCTTTTTTACTGCCGGCCTCGCTTGTTGCGGGCTTGCAGCGCCAGGCCCAGAGTCGGGGCGCGACCCTCTTTATGGCATTACTGGCGGGCTTTCAGGCTTTGCTGCAACGCTATACTGGGCAGGATGACGTACGCGTGGGGGTTCCGATCGCCAATCGTCACCGGATCGAGGTTGAAAGCATTGTCGGCTTCTTCGTCAACACCCAGGTATTGCGTAACCGTATTGACGGGCGCATGCCGCTCAAGGTCATCCTCGATCAGAGCCGTGAAGCGGCGCTTGGCGCCCAAGCCCATCAGGACTTGCCGTTTGAACAGCTGGTCGAAGCACTACAGCCCGAACGCAGCTTGAATCAGAATCCGCTATTTCAAGTCATGTACAACCACCTGCGCGAGGACCACCGCGCACTGGAGCAATTGCCGGCGCTCACGGTGGAAAACCATGAACTGGGTGAGCAAGCGGCCCAGTTCGAATTAACCCTGGATACCGTCGAGCAGCCGGACGGTCAACTCGGGGCTACATTCACCTATGCCGCCGAGTTGTTCGAACCGGACACCATCAGGCGGCTGGGCGAGCATTATGTTCATCTTCTCCAGCAATTGGCCGAGCATCCTGAAAGCAGTCTGGGCGACATTGATCTTCTCAGTGAAGCCGAGCGGGCGCAGCTCAAGGCCTGGGGTATCAACGAGCAGCGTTATGCGAATGCCGAGCCCGTGCATTGTTTGATCGAACGGCAAGTGGAAGCCCATC
>JALYOY010000012.1 GCA_030856655.1 Pseudomonadota bacterium
CCAAAGATCAGACCACTGCCCTAGCGCTTGACGCGGAAAACTACGCGCGTTCGGTGCTGAATAAAGCTTTGGGCGCGGACAAGTCCGCGGATATCATCAGCCGTATTCTGGAAGGCAGCGATACCAGCGGCATTGAGGGCCTCAAATGGATAGACTCGCCGTCGGTGGCGGAACTGATCAAAGGCGAACATCCGCAGATTATCGCCACCATCCTGGTGCATCTTGACCGTGATCAGGCAAGCGAGATTCTGGGGCAACTCCCCGAGCTATTGCGAAACGACGTGCTGTTGCGTATTGCCACGCTCGATGGCATTCAGCCCTCGGCCTTGCGTGAACTTAACGATGTGCTGACTGATCTGCTGTCGGGTAGCGAGAATATTAACAAAAGCCCAGTGGGGGGCACCCGCACCGCGGCGGAAATCATCAATTTCATGGGCAGTGCGGCTGAAGCTTCCATACTTGACAACTTGCGTGAATTCGACCCAGATCTAGCCCAGAAAATAACCGACCAAATGATCGTGTTCGAGAACCTGATGGATATCGACGATCGGGGCATACAGCTGGTGCTGCGCGAAATTCAGTCCGATTCGCTTATGGTCGCGCTGAAAGGCGCTCCGCCGGAATTGCGGGAAAAAATATTCAAGAACATGTCCAGCCGGGCTTCGGAAATGCTGCGCGAAGATCTGGAAGCGATGGGTCCGGTGAAAGTGCGCGAAGTAGAAGCCCAGCAGAAGCAAATATTGCAGACCGTCCGGCGGCTTGCCGACGAAGGTCAGATCGCGTTCGGTGGCAAGGGCGAAGAGAGTTACGTTTAAACCTCCGTTCCCCTTCGGGGGAAGGAAATGACATAGGAAATAACTGCCATGGTTAGCCAGATCATTCCCAGAGATCACCTTGCCGCCTTTGAGCGCTGGGAGATGGGCGCCTTCGAAAAAGCCGCTACGGGCGCTATGTCTGCTATGGCATCAGTACCCTGTTTTGGGGCGGGTGAACGGGAACAGCAGGCAGCAGCCATTCTGCCTACGGTCGAGCAGATCGAGCGGATACATCAGGAGGCTCAAAAGGAAGGTTATACGGCGGGATACAAGATGGGTCACGAGGCGGGCTATGAAGCGGGATGTCAACAGGCCGCGATGGAAGCCGAAAGATTGCAGAACCTCGTAAGCGGATTCCAGCGGGCATTGGCCGACGCTGATCGAGCCATCGGCAACAATCTGCTTACTCTGGCTCTCGACCTTGCCAGGCAAATGGTACGCGAAGCCCTGAGGGTGAAGCCGGAACTTGTGTTAGCGGTGGTGCGGGAAAGCATCCATAACGAGCAGGCATTCGGTCGGCCACCACAGTTGATCCTGCACGCGGATGATGCCGCCCTGGTGCGAGAACACCTGAACCACGAACTCAATGATTGCACGGTCTGCGTCGATTCCCATTTGAAACGGGGTGATTGCAAGATCAAGACCGGCAGCGGCCAGGTCGATGCCACCCTTGCCACTCGATGGCAGCGTATCGCGCAAGCGCTGGGGCAGAATAGCAACTGGCTGGAATAACCCTGCATTCTTATAAATAAAGCATATGCAAATGTCTCCCCATAATCCTCCCAACGTACACACCAGTCAGTGGCGCAGCTTTCTCAAAGATTGTAGCGATATAGCCGCTAGTGGCGAGGCCTTTCAGCGGTCAGGCAGCCTCACCCGCGTTACAGGACTGGTGATGGAAGCGGTGGGACTCAAGCTTGCGGTTGGCAGCGGATGCACGGTGCTGATGCCCAACGGTAACAGGGTGGAGGCGGAGGTGGTGGGCTTTCATGGGGACCGGCTTTACCTGATGCCGACCCAGGACATATTCGGGCTGACTCCAGGTGCCGAGGTTATTCCTTGGGAGCACGCTCCCAACCCCGCAACATCGTCTGCGTCCGGCAATACTGGCCCGCGCCGTCGCGCATCTGACCGGGTCAGGCATTTTCCGGTGGGAGAAGAGCTGCTTGGGCGTGTGCTGGACGGCGCAGGCCGCCCGCTGGACGGGCTCGGTCCGCTAAAAGCGGAACGCGACGCGCCGCTCGTGAATCAGTCGTTCAATCCGCTGGATCGGGAACCGATCAACCAGATACTGGATGTGGGGGTTCGCGCTATCAATGCACTACTCACGGTAGGGCGCGGGCAACGCATGGGCCTGTTTGCAGGTTCCGGGGTAGGGAAGAGCGTCCTGCTCGGCATGATGGCCCGCTATACCAGCGCCGACGTGATCGTGGTCGGACTGATCGGCGAGCGGGGACGCGAGGTCAAGGAATTCATAGAACAAATCCTTGGTCCGGAAGGAATGGCCCGCTCGGTGGTAGTCGCCGCACCAGCCGACACATGGCCTTTGATGCGGCTGCAAGGCGCCTCTTATGCGACTTCCATCGCGGAGTTTTTTCGCGATCGAGGCAAGAATGTCCTGCTGATCATGGATTCGCTCACACGTTATGCCATGGCGCAGCGGGAGATCGCGCTGGCTATCGGGGAGCCGCCCGCCACAAAGGGATATCCGCCTTCCGTATTCGCCAAGCTGCCGCAGTTGGTGGAGCGGGCTGGAAACGGCGTCAAGGGTGGCGGTTCGATCACCGCGTTCTATACGGTATTAACCGAAGGGGACGACCAGCAGGACCCGATCGCCGACTCGGCGCGCGCGATTCTTGATGGGCACGTGGTGTTGTCGCGCGAGCTCGCCGAAAGCGGGCACTACCCTGCCATCGATATCGAAGCATCCATCAGCCGCGCCATGTCCGGCCTGACTTCGCCCGAATACTTTGAGCAAGTACGCGGCTTCAAGCAACTCTATTCGCGTTATCAGCGCTCGCGCGATCTGATCAGTGTCGGAGCCTACTCGGCTGGGAAAGATCCGCTGCTGGACCGGGCAATTATGCTTCATCCTCGTCTGGAGGAGTTTCTCCAGCAGGGTATGTTCGAGTGTGCCGGCTACGCGGAGAGTGCCGCCAAGCTGGGTGAATTGCTGACGCCTACAGGATAACTAAGGCATAACTGAGGCATAACTGAGCTTGATTGAGTAGGCGAATGGGTTGCGCTTTTCTCCACTATCCTCGCAAACCGTATGGAGACGTAAAAAATGACAAAAGACTCCGCTTTGGACACGCTGCTCGAACTGGCGCAGACGCAGACCGACGATGCGGCAAAATACCTGGGCGCGCTGAACGCGCAAGGTATGGATATGGAAGCCAAGCTCGCCTTGCTGATGCAATATTGGCAGGAGTATTGCGCCCGCTTCCAAGCCTCGATGCAGCAAGGGCTCACCGCGGCCGACTGGCGCAACTACCAGGACTTCCTCGAAAAACTCGATACCGCCATCATTCAGCAACGCGAGGCGTTGGCTTCAGCACGGCTGCGCGTTGAAGCCGGCCAGATTGCCTGGCTGTCGGCCAGACGCACCCTCAAGTCCTATGACACCCTGGCGCAACGCCATATGCGAGCCGAATTGCTGCACATGGCACGGCGTGAACAGAAGGAAACCGACGAGCATGCGAGTAATGTGGCTGCACGCCAGGATCCTTCGCATTAAGAGCGGTGGTACCCCCCATGCAACATTTTCTCCCAACAAATGTCGCACTTGGTTTTTTGAGCACGCCAAAGTAT
>JALYOY010000149.1 GCA_030856655.1 Pseudomonadota bacterium
CTGTCGCAGAATGCAGACGATCT
Source organism: Pseudomonadota bacterium (assembly GCA_030856655.1). Lineage (GTDB taxonomy): Bacteria > Pseudomonadota > Gammaproteobacteria > Burkholderiales > Nitrosomonadaceae > Nitrosospira. The sequence goes on from JALYOY010000149.1 coordinate 24, forward strand.
CATTGTTGAGGTGCGCGACAACGGCAAGGGATTTGATTCTGTAGGCGCTGCAAAGAAAAAGTCATTTGGTCTGCTTGGAATGCGAGAAAGGGCAGCTGTGCTGGGGGGTAGTATCGATATCACCAGTGTGCCGCACGAAGGAACTGTGGTTACCGTGCGTATACCGATAAAACGAAATGAAGGAATTTCATAATCATCTGTCGCGAGCGAGCTGCAAGAGGTTAACCAATGTCAACCGATCTCAATGGGGCAATCACTTGATAATCAATACCTTTCTAGCTGATGATCATAGGCTTTTCCGGGACGGGCTGAAACGGATTCTCAGCGAAACAGCAGACATCGTTGTCGTTGGCGAAGCAACAGACGGGCTTGACGCCTTGGAAAAAATGCGTCATGGCGGGTGGGATGTGGCATTACTGGATGTCAGCATGCCAGGGATGAATGGGCTGGAAGTACTAAAGCGAATAATGAGCGATGATGCCAAACATCAGGTGCTGATGTTAAGTACGTATCACGAGGATGAATATGCCATCAGGACAATACGCGCGGGCGCGTCCGCGTATCTCACCAAGAATAGTCCAACCGATCTGCTGATATCCGTAATCCGGCGCTTGGCAAATGGAGGGAAATACATAGATCCCAAACTGGCGGAGAAACTGCTGTTCGATCTCGGTCCAACGTCGACAATACCATTACATTCCAAACTTTCCGATCGGGAATTCGATGTCCTTAAACTTATCACGGCCGGCGTATCATTAGCCGAAATCTCGCAAAAGCTGACATTAAGCGCAAAAACCGTGAGTACTTACCGCGCTCGCATTCTGGAAAAAATGAATATGCAGAATAATGCCCAATTAGTACGCTACGTAACCGAGCACAAATTGCTGGAATAGTGAGTTATGTTATTCAATATCGAGCACTTCGGACCACCCTGCCCAATTGCCCATTTATTAATCACGCAAGAGCTGTGCTTTGAACACGCAGTACAGGATCAGGAGAATACTGCTCTTGTACGGTTTCGACGGGCAAAAGATGCAGCTTGCCATGCCGTACCCCCCGTGTGGCAATAATACGATTTGCAAAATTTTTCACGTTCTTGATTGTTCCACTTAGGATGGTTACTTCCAGGCAGTTATCATGATCCATATGTACATGCATGCTGGATAGCGTAAGGTTATGATGGTCGTGTTGCACCGCGGTAAGCATGCTCGCCAGCTCAATCTCGTGATGACTATATATATAGCTGAGCGTGGCAATACAGTGACCTTCGACGTGTTCTTCTGAACGGACGGTATCGAGCAGATCTCGTATCAGGTCACGCATGGCTTCCGAGCGATTGAAATAACCGCGCTTATGCATTACCGCATCAAACTGCTCGGCGAGTTGATTATTAAGCGATATGGTGAGGCGTTCCATGTTTACCTGCTCCAAAATTTATTCGTTCGGAACAATAATTTCTTCTATTGATCAGGATACGTTTCGCGTATTTATTGTTATTTTTAGGCGTTGCGTCAGATCTAAAAATTCACTACCAATTTACCCGAAATGAGTCGCTTTCAATCGGATGAAAATGCTTGCCCGCTCTCGGAGGCCGAAAGCTCTGAGGTTGATCTGCAATTCCATTTAAAATACAACCCAGATAGCGGGATGTCTGTCAGGGAATGTTGAAACATGAAGTAAGGATAAATGGACATCTTGTCAGGAATTCCCTACATCCCATTAATCAGTGTGCAAACTGACTAGGCGGATTTGTCCCCTGGTGTTTGCCGCACGTGAGGCGTGCCAGTTCGGCTGACGCCATGAGCAGCTCATTCTCGGCAGCTTGACGCAAGTGATGAGAGTCACTTACTTCCGCAGAGCCTCCCGGCCCATGCGATAATCATTGTTAGCATCTCGAAGCATGCGGTCAATTGCTCGCTCCATCTTCGCGAGCAGCCCGTTTTGAGTTTTATAAAACGTTCTTTACTCAATCCTATCGAGCATGCAGCACCGGCGACACGGCTACTCTTTATGACTCTCGGAGCAACCATTTTTAAGGCTGATCTGCAAATTGCGGACTTGGACCGCAATTATTATCACGACCACGCGCTTACACTCGCCCGTCACCCATCGGAAACCGATGAACGCATGATGGTGCGATTACTGGCCTTCGCACTCCAAGCCCATGAAGCATTATTGTTTGGCAATGGGCTAAGTACCCACGATGAACCCGATCTCTGGCAAAAGGATCTAACAGGCGCTATCAAACTCTGGATAGACGTCGGCCTACCGGATGAAAAACTGATCCGCAAAGCCTGTGGCCGCGCCGATCAGGTCATCGTTTATACCTATGGCGGGCGCGCCGCCGATATGTGGTGGAGCCAGTGCCGCGGCAAACTCGAACGGATTAAAAACTTGACCGTGGCCAACCTGCCCTTAGGAGCAAGCCGGGCCATTGCCAAGCAGGCGCAGCGTAACATGCGTTTGAATTGCACTATTCAGGAGGGGCAGGTTTGGCTGTCCGACGGAAATGAGCCGGCGCTGCTTGAACTGATCACTTTCAAGAGCCTGCCATCGGCTCGAAATCGCTAGATTACCGGAATGCGGCGTTGGTCGTCGCTCAATTGAATAATTATAGGGGGGCTAAGCCGTGCCTCGTTTTATCCCCTGCACCCGCTCTTTTGATCTGAATGTCCCACCTCAAAGATC
>JALYOY010000160.1 GCA_030856655.1 Pseudomonadota bacterium
GTTTGCTCCTGCTTGGAAATTAAGCAGGGTACGTGGATTACCTGGTCAAAATTCAACCGGTACAAATGGCTTTATCTGGTCAGTTTTAGACCGGCTTCAACAATTGGAGGGCGTGTGGGATCAATAAACGGAGTTTTTCAACAGAATGGGTACTTAGCGGCAATTCGAATCTGACATTGTTTATCAGATCAAATCCTAACTCATACATTTAAGCGCGGTTTTTCTATCCCATACCCTTGCGCATAATCCACGCCGATTCTTCGTAATTCCTCCAGTATTGCATCGTTTTCTACGAACTCAGCGATCGTCTCGATATTCATGACATGCCCTATGGAATTGATTGCCTCGACCATTGCTCGGTCGATGGGGTCCTCCATCATGTCCTTTATGAATTCCCCATCGATTTTTAGATAGTCGACGGGCAAATGCTTGAGATAAGTAAACGAAGACATGCCACTGCCAAAATCATCCAGAGAGAAGCGGCAGCCCAATTCTTTCATTTTCCGAATGAATCCTATAGCCTGCCTCAGATTCGCAATCGCCGAGGTTTCCGTGATCTCGAAACAGATTTCTCCGGGCGGAACCTTGTGTAAATGGAGTTGCTCCACCACGAATTCATAAAAATTATCGTCCGAGATGGAAGCGGCCGACAAGTTGATGGCACATGTGCCTGCAGGATTGCCGAGTGGATGGCGCTCCTTCTGTTGAGCAAAGGCGGTTTTAATGACCCAACGATCGAGCTGGGGCATCAGGCCATAACGTTCAGCGGCGGGGATAAAGGCCATTGGCGGTATCACCATCCCCGCCTCATCCTTCATGCGCAATAGTATTTCATAATAATCACCATCCTCGGCACTATTGGCCAATCGCAATATCTTTTGTGAGTACAGCACAAAACGGTGTTCTTCCAGCGCTTCCTGAATACGCCACGCCCATCCCATTTCACCTCGGCGTTGCGCAAGCCCCAAGTCTTCTGCCGTATAGACTTGTATACGATTGCGCCCCTTGTCCTTGGCAAGATAGCAAGCTGCGTCAGCCATGCGCAAAATATCGGCAAGAGTTTCTTCTCCGTCGGCGAAAGTGACCAATCCGATACTTACGCCGAGCGGAAATACTTTGTTTTGCCAGACGAAATGGAACTCACGCACAGTCTGCTTCATTAGCTCAGCCACGCGAAGCGCGGGTTCCGTGGAGCAATCTTCCAGCAATAAGCCAAACTCATCCCCGCCTAGGCGAGCCAGCGTATCGTTTTTGCGGAGCTTGGCCTGCAGTAGGCTGGTGAGTTGCTTTAACAACTGGTCGCCGGCCAAGTGACCACATGTATCGTTCACAATCTTGAACTGATCGAGATCGAAATACAGCAGCGTATGCTCTGTGGAGTGCTCTTTTCCCATCTGTAGCGTCTGCTCCAAGCGACGCTCGAACTCGCGCCGGTTAATGAGACCGGTCAGTGCATCATGGGATGCATGATAGGTCATCTGCATCGCCATTTTTTTCGCCAGGGTGACGTCATGGAATACAAGCACCACCCCTACGATTTTCCCGCTTTGATCCCGTATTGGCGCAGCCGAGTCTTCAATAGGAAAATGTTTTCCATTTCGGTGTATCAAGTGTGTGTGAAGAGCCAGCCCTGCCGGTTGCTCATCGTGGAGCACCCGGTCAACCGGGCTGGGGGCAACTTCGTTGGTTTGTAAATTGACTATGTGAAACACATCTGGCAACGGAAGACCGACCGCTTGCTGCGAAATCCAGCCGGTCATGGTTTCCGCAACCGGATTCAGATAAGTTACTTTACCGGAAATATCCGTCGTGATAACGGCATCCCCTATGCAGCTCAGTGTAATGCGCAAGTACTCTTTCTCCTTAGCCAGCAACGCAACCGCTTCCGCCCCTACCTCGTGCGCAGATGCTAGACCCTCCTGCGTTATGGATAAAATTTGCTGTGTCGTAGAGAGCTTCCGCTCGATCTCCATTAATTCGCGATCAAGCTCCTCGCGGCTATCAACTTCCTGTGCCAGAGCCTCATTGACTTCATGGAGGTCGTCAGCGCACTCCTGCACTTTATCTTTCACGCTTTCGCTTCGTGCCAGCGTGCTTCCCGCCTGCCGCACTGTACTGCCAGCCGCAATTTCTTTTCTCACTGTCTCGTTGACGGTGGAAAGCTCAACGGCACAACTCTCTACCTTGTCCTTCACTTCCTGATTTTTTTCCAGTGCCTTTTCCAATAACGGAGGCTGGCCGGCCGATGTCAGCGATAAGTTATAATCCATAGTCTTTTTGTTAAGTTATCTAAGAGTAGTTACTGCTTCTGATAGCGTTCACCTTGCCGTGCCGATGTTCCGTGTCACTATGCGAAATACAAGTTTTGTCGACCAGACGCAACTCTTAAGAAGAATGCCATTACATCATGCAGCAGCGTCTCGGAGTAGCTGTAGAATATTACAGGGGGTTCTCGCCGGACTCATCAGGCAACCTTGCATTTCTCAGGTAGAAACAGGGTTCGTTATCGTTATGGCTATGCAAAGGGCGGATGATCGGCATTAGCCCATAGCTTTTTTCTTCAGTTGTACGCAAATATCGTACGACTCTAATCAGTGTAATTCCACCGGATTAAAACCATAGAATTCGCAGTATTGCGTACGTGGCAAGTCAGAAACTGGGAAGCTTCCGGCGAGGTAAACTGAAAAAGAAAGGGCAATAAAAAAACCCGCTGAAGCGGGTTTGAGGAGGAGATTAGCGCTTGATCTTGGCGCACATTGTTATAGAGTTGTTCATGATCAAAATATTGTGGATATGTATGACATGGGCACTCGATTTCACGCTCTTTCCGGCTTGTGGTTGTAATTTTAATCGTTTATTACAATATTGGTAGATCCAGATTAGCTCCTCATTTTCCTGTCTGTGGTATCATCATTTTACAAATTATACGGTTTCCATAGGGCCATAACGCCCTATAGAACCAAAACAACCGGCAAAAATCGGGGTAGACCCTAGTTTCTTCACAGATGGCTGAAACCGACCGCAGTTGAACATCGCCAGAAATATCGTGCATCACGTGCTCATGGTATTCGGTGTTTTCATGCCAGTCTGCCGCTGCAAGCGAGGCGATTCCGCTACAGAGCTTATTGCTCGCCCGGGCTTCCTGGATGCTGAATCGATCACGCCGCGGAAGAAATTAACCAGTTTCGGCACATGATGATCGAACGTGAAAAGGTGCCGTTGCTGCCAAGCCCGCTCGCGGAGGGTTTGCAACTGCTCGCGGTCTCGTAGCTGCGCGACAAGCTCATCCATCGTATCAAAGAATATTCCGGTGCCAAGCCGCTTCGTCAATGTTTGCGTAGCGACGAGTGCGCCGTCGTTTGCCTTCTGCAGCATTGGCAGACCGGCTGCCGCAAGGGTGCTTAGTCGGGCTGGGTAGTTCAGGTCATCCCAGTTTACCCTCCGGATTTCACCTCCATTGCCGCTGCCAAAGAGATGCTGCCAGCCCGCGTCATATTGGGAAAACTCCGCGGTCCAGCGGCTTTGGTCTACGTTGGGATGCAAATGCAGGTACCCGGGCGCCATTGCCTGGGTTTTTTCAATCCATTGGAGCCACTGCCCATGGGTTATCTCCCCGTAAAAATGCAGATGAATGCCACAATCGGCCAGCTCCGCCACATTATGCGGGTGCAGGCCGATCGGCCGGCCCGGCGACATTGTATGAATTTCGCTGTCGGTTGCGGAACGCAGTGGCGTGCGCGGCTGATCAAACCAGTCGCGCTTGGGCAAGTCGCCGTCCAGCACATGGGTTGGTTTGCTCAGCGATAGGCCGGGAACGATGGTATCGAACCAGTCCCGCATTTCCGGCTCGAGAAGATCTGCCCATCCGAATACTGATGCAGGTCGATCAATTGCGGCCAGGTTCCCTGTTCCTGTTCCCATTTCCCTTCGCCCATAAAAAAACCCACCGGGTTAGAGTGGGTTAGAAATAAAAAACCCGTTTGGAGTAGCGAGCTTCATAGTTCGGAGTGAGCCTTCTCATTCTATAGAAATACTCCATCACTGGATTGGCGTAAGACAGCTTCACACCTGATATTGAGCAAATCGGCTGCACTGATCGATATCTTGTTGGTAGAGCTTGGCTGCTTCCGTTGCCTCCTCAACACGATTCTTGTAATTGGGCTTGACATGGGCATGAATCAAGGAATCGAGCCAACCTGTTTCCATCGCTACCGATCCCACTTCTTCATAATTGCCGTAAGGTCTCTTTACTCCACGACATTCAAGGAACCAGGTAGATGGATATTCTTGGGATGGAGTTGGCACCAAATGGTGAAGGCGCCGGCCTTGTTTGCTACAAAAGAGACCGTCTTGGTTTCTCCGGCCTTAATTACTTCTTGAATTCCATACTCATCAATGGAAAATCCCTCGCTGATGGGAGATTTATTGTCTATGGTAATCTTTACTGAAGTCCCTTTCTTGACAGTCAACGTCTCGGGTTCATTGAGAACATTAAAGGCGCGAATGTTCTTTACTGTCACACCTTCAACGTTGAGTTCAGGAATAGTGGTGTCATAAGCATTGATAACCACCTTAAATTTTTGTTCCGCTGCTTGCGCTGCCCCTACTAACAGCAACCCAAAAGCAAAACCCACAAACATTGTTTTGGTTATTTTCATCGTTCCTTCCCCTTTGCTCAAATTTACGTTTCAATAAAATAGCATCCGCTCTTGTTTAGCGGTACTTACAATTCCTTACACGTTAACCAACAGAACAAGCACCCCTTGCCATTACCAAGTTACGCATGGGAGCATTACTCGTTGGTTAAACTGTAATTCTCTGTATTTGCATGAGGATTCATCTTTTTGAATCCCACTTAATACTCTAAATGGGATAATCGCGAATGTCAATCGTAAGCGTAAGCTTCCCCCTTCAAATATACGGTTGAGATAATCCGCCTCCACAGAAAAAATCGCGGTACGATTATTCCCTCGCAGAATTACATGCTGCGGTTGGCCGGGGGCAATAAACTTTGGCGAGCCGCCAATACGATCTCTTATTTTCGGAAAGCCGGCACCATAACGGCTTTTGTCTTACATCAATCGATGCCTTACCCCTTTGATTCATAAGAATTGGCAGACATTAATTTTTATCTAAGCGAGATAATTGCTGGCGAGAAAAACAAACCCGCCCATTAGGCGGGTTTGTTGGAAATGCAGCTATTGGGTTATGCGCCTTGCTTCCGGCGACGTGCAATGAAAGCCATCATCCCTAGTCCGACCAACAGCATGCTGTAAGTTTCAGGCTCTGGCACGGCAGTCACGGTAGCGTTAATACTCCCTATATTGTCCCCAAAGTTCAAATCAAAATAATACAGCCTCAGGTTGTTGCTAAGAGCAATCCCAGCATAGGCGACGCCGATATTGAAAAAGCTTGTGCCGTTATCAAAAGAACCTACCAAAGAGCCAAACGGTGCGGTTAAGCCACCTTGACTCCAGTCACCATAGATATCTGAGCCGATGACGTCAGGTACTTACGTGTTTTTCTTTGGAAGCGAAGGCTGGAAATGTAAAGCGGATCGATAAATCATTATGATGCGGACAAGATCGGCATGCCCTTCCACAATTTAGTAGGCCCTTCTG
>JALYOY010000169.1 GCA_030856655.1 Pseudomonadota bacterium
TTTTGCATGTCTCAGATGGGTTTGCGGCGGGTGATATGTTTCATCCCATGGCAAATTTGCGCTATCGTTATCTGTAACCAAATTCTGCTTGGTGACATCATGTGCCGAAATTTTCGTAATTAATAATGATAATGATTCTTATTATAATCATTGATAAAAAAAAAGCAAGTCTTTTCTCGGCGATGACTGTCACATACTCGTAACAATATAGTGTCAAGGTTTCGTTAACCAGGACAACCACGATCATCATGAACCCGTCTCGCAAAAGTACTAATACTTCCCTACCCGGCCGCGGCAAGAAAAAAGCTTACGGCGATTTATTAAGGGAACTGACCGCTCTTCACCAGGATCTCACGGCAGTGGAAAGCGAATCCACTGAAATATTGCAGACAGTGGATGCCCGTCATCGGGCCAGCGCGGCCAATCTGATTCATTATCTCGGCTTGCGGCGGCGCGATGTGCGTCCCCTGCAGGAGAAACTCGCCGCGGTGGGGTTATCTTCCATGGGCCGCGCGGAGTCGCACGTCCTGAGCAACCTGGACGCAATGATCACGCTATTGCGGTGCGCGCTGGGAAAGCAGCCACAGCAAACAACTTCTTCGCTCATCGATTCCCCAGCAACCGGTCCGATGCTGCTGGAAACCAATACCAGCAACCTGCTCGGCAAAGCTCCGGCGCATAGACGGGTGCGTATTCTGGTCACATTGCAAAGCGAAGCTGCGGATGACTACTTATTGATTAAGGAAATGCTTCTGCAAGGTATGGACTGCGCCCGTATCAATTGCGCGCATGACGGCCCTGCAGTCTGGACGCGCATGATCAAGCAAATCAAACGCGCGCGCCGTGAAACAGGGCATCGCTGCCGCATTCTGATGGATCTAGGTGGTCCCAAGCTACGTACCGGAGAAATCGCGCCAGGTCCGGCGGTGCTTAAATGGCAGCCGAAACGCGACGCGTACGGCAAAGTAACAGAGCCTGCCCGGATTTGGGTATACCCTGCGGACGACGCATCGTCCCGGCCGGCGCATGCCCATGCTTTTTTTCCCGTCAAAGGAGACTGGCTGGCGCAGGTGACGGCACACGACAGGATTGAATTTAACGATGCCAGGGGAGCATTGCGCAGTCTGCAATTAGTGGGACGAGTCGGAACCGGCTACTGGGCCGAATCTACTCAGACCGCTTATGTTAAGCCAGGCTTGAAGCTCTACCTGTTGCGAGTGCCCGTTTCCGGTCATCCACGCGGGACTGGATATGCTGGAGAGGTAGCCGCGCTGCCTCAGGCACCGGAAACGATCCGGTTATACCGGGGAAACAATTTGATTATAACGCGCAAGCCGATCCCGGGACGTCCCGCCCAGTTCGATGAAAGCGGCCGGCTGCTGCGCGCAGCCAGCATTGCTTGTTCATTACCAGAAGTCTTTGCTGGCGTTCATCCCGGCGAACGGATCCTGATCGACGACGGCCGCATCGGCGGCGTAATCCGTAGCGTCAACACCGGTGAAATCTTGGTTGAGATCACACAGGCACGGGATGGCGGAGAAAAATTAATGGCTGACAAGGGCATCAACCTGCCAGATAGCCAACTCGATCTGGATGGATTGACAGCACTGGACGTCGCGCATCTTGAATTCGTCGCCCGTCATGCGGACATGGTTGGGCTTTCCTTTGTACGGAGATCCGCCGACATCGCATTGCTGCAACAGCATTTGAAGCGCCTTGACGCCGATAAGCTGGGTATCGTCATCAAGATTGAGACACGTGCCGCTTTCGAGCAATTGCCGGAATTGATGTTCGCACTGCTACGTTCCCCGATAGTCGGTGTCATGATCGCGCGTGGCGATCTGGCCGTGGAATGCGGCTATGAAAGACTGGCGGAATTGCAGGAAGAAATTTTATGGCTGACCGAGGCCGCGCATCTTCCGGCGATTTGGGCTACGCAGGTGTTGGAGGGATTAGCCAAGACTGGCAAACCCAGTCGCGCCGAAGTCACCGATGCCGCCATGGGCGAGCGGGCGGAGTGCGTCATGCTCAACAAGGGTCCGCACATTGTCGAGGCTATCCGGATGCTGGACAATATTCTGCATCGCATGCAGGGACATCAACAGAAAAAGCGCTCATTATTGCGCCGCTTGCATTGGTAGCAGAATAAGTAATAAATGCTCACAAAGCAGGATTCCTCGACGCGAGATAAGACCGTATTTCACTGGGTTTCTTGCTCCTCTTCATTGTCCTGGCAACGCATTGTCCGGAACGGTAGTTGACTCTTCCGCTCTGGACTTCGTTACTTCGAAAAAAAGCTTAGTAAAATATAAATTGTGACTGTACATCCCGCTTGTCTGCAAAAGATTTACGATCGTCGGTATCGCCCCACATGTGCGTTTGCTGGCCTTGGGTGCGCTGGCGCATAGAAGCGACTGCGACTCCGGAACATGAATTCTGTTGTTTCCTGGCTCGACTGCCTTTACCACTCGCTATAGTGTCGAAAGCCTGATTCACCGCCTCGAAAGAAGAGTCCAGCCTTGGGAAAGGCTAAATATCATTTATTAGGGTGTCAGTACGCTACCGTACCGTGTATATGGCAACTAGGAAAGAGAATTACCCAATCGAATACCACCGGCGATAAGCAGAACTTGGTGTCTTGACACATATTCTTGACTGGATGTAATAAGACTGTCATTTCTTTTTCTTATGCTGGCTTCTATGGGAACATCAATCCGCGAAATAACCAGGATGTAACCGGTGGTCCGCTCCGTTGACAGCTAATTCTGATCTGTAATATGAATATGAGTAATAAATTAATACAACCGTGGCCCTGCAAGGTAACCTAATTAACGACAATCTCTTCCCGAATGCGATCCGGAATTCGCCAAACATGGGTTTTTTCTCCTCACTTTCTGCTGACCATCTTCAGCGTTACTCGCGCATCATCCAGGAAGGGATAGCGGTACGTCAGCATTCTGATCTGTTGAGATGGCTGCAGGGAGAGGTGCAGCATTA
>JALYOY010000170.1 GCA_030856655.1 Pseudomonadota bacterium
GTTATTTTCTGCATATACAGGATCGGCGTATCGAATTGCCACAGGCATTCTTCATGCGCGTGGCGATGGGACTTGCGCTGAACGAAATTGACCGCGAAGCGCGCGCCATAGAGTTTTACCACGTACTGTCAAATTTCGATTTCATGAGTTCCACCCCAACCCTGTTTAACTCAGGCACCCGCCGCTCTCAGTTGTCTTCGTGTTATCTGACCACAGTGGCGGATAACCTCGATGGCATTTACGAAGCAATCAAGGAAAACGCCCTGCTCGCCAAGTATGCCGGAGGGCTCGGCAATGATTGGACGTCCGTGCGGGCAATGGGTTCGCACATCAAAGGCACCAATGGCAAATCACAAGGCGTGGTGCCGTTTCTAAAAGTGGTGTCCGATACTGCGGTAGCGGTGAATCAAGGCGGGAAGCGCAAAGGTGCGGTTTGCTCCTATCTGGAATCATGGCATCTGGATATCGAGGAATTTCTGGAGTTGCGCAAGAACACAGGCGACGACCGTCGCCGTACTCATGATATGAATACCGCCAACTGGGTTCCCGACCTATTCATGAAGCGGGTGATGGAAGGAAGCGAATGGACGCTTTTTTCACCCTCCGACGTGCCCGACTTGCATGAAAAGTTTGGCAGGCAGTTTGAGCAGGCTTATCTTGCCTACGAGGAAAAGGCTGAGCGCGGCGAACTGGAACTGTACAAGAAAATTCCTGCGCAACAGTTGTGGCGCAAGATGCTGAGCATGCTGTTTGAAACCGGACACCCCTGGATCACTTTCAAGGACCCGTGCAATATCCGCTCGCCACAGAACCACGTTGGGATAGTGCATAGCTCTAATCTCTGTACCGAGATAACCCTGAATACCAATGATCACGAAATTGCCGTATGCAACCTGGGTTCGATCAATCTGGCGGCACACATCAACGACGGCGAGCTTGACGCCGGCAAGCTCAAGCGCACTGTCAGTACGGCCATGCGCATGCTGGACAACGTCATCGACATCAATTTCTACGCCGTAGCCAAGGCACGCAATTCAAACCTCAAGCATCGTCCGGTGGGGCTGGGTATCATGGGCTTCCAGGATTGCCTGCATAGGCTGCGCATTCCCTATGCTTCAAAAGAGGCGGTAGAGTTTGCCGATCATGCAATGGAAGCGGTTGCCTACCACGCCTATTGGTCTTCCACGGAGATGGCCGAAGAGCGCGGCTGTTATGCTTCCTATCGTGGCAGCCTGTGGGATCGCGGGATTCTTCCTCAAGACACTCTCGATCTGTTGCGTGAGGAGCGCGGAGGGTATGTCGAAGTGGATGTGTCGGCTACGCTGGAATGGGATGCACTGCGTGAACGCATAAAAAAACATGGCATGCGTAATTCCAATTGCCTGGCCATTGCACCGACCGCAACTATTTCCAACATCATCGGCGTATCCGCCAGCATCGAGCCGACCTTTCAGAATCTTTATGTCAAATCCAACTTATCCGGTGAATTCACTATGGCTGGCGAATGCCTGGTAAACGACTTGAAAAAACTCGGGCTCTGGGATGAAGTAATGATTTCTGATCTCAAGTATTTTGACGGCGCCTTAAGCAAGATAGACCGGGTGCCGGCTGACATTCGCCGACTTTACGCCACCGCCTTTGAAATCGATCCTCAATGGTTGATCGAAGCGGCGGCACGGCGGCAGAAATGGATTGATCAAGCGCAGTCGCTCAACATCTATATAGCGGGCGTTTCCGGCAAAAAGCTGGATGAGACCTATAAACTGGCTTGGCTGCGCGGCCTGAAAACCACCTATTATTTGCGCTCGCTGGGGGCGACCTCGGCAGAAAAATCTACGGTCCAAACGGGTGTCTTGAATGCGGTACCCACGGAGGGAGATATGAGGTCAATGAATGCCGCGGTATCGGCAGCTGACTTGAAATATTGTTCCATTGATGATGCCGAGTGCGAGTCGTGCCAATAATCCGCGAAGTAACAGAATAACAGGAGAAAGCTATGCTGACATTTGAGGACGAGACAGTGCAATCAGAGAAATCGCGGATGAATGGGATGTTGAGCGATATGCAAATGCTAGCCGCATCCAGATCAAGTCCGGCTGCTAGTCGCATGACCGATATCAAAGGTGTTGAAACAGAAAACGATGGGGATGAACGCTATGCTGCCGGTAATGCCAACCGCCGCGTATCGGTGGAAGATAAGCGCATTATCAACTGCAAGGCGGATGTTAACCAGTTAGTGCCGTTCAAATACAAGTGGGCATGGGAGAAATATCTTTCCGCCTGTGCTAATCACTGGATGCCACAGGAAATCAATATGAGCCGCGATATCGCCCTCTGGAAAGATCCCAATGGACTGACTGAGGATGAGCGCCGCCTGATCAAACGTAATCTGGGTTTCTTTGTCACCGCGGATTCGCTGGCCGCCAACAATATCGTACTCGGCACCTATCGGCACATCACCAATCCGGAATGTCGTCAATACTTATTGCGCCAGGCATTTGAAGAGGCGATTCATACGCATGCGTATCAGTACATTGTCGAATCGCTGGGACTGGACGAAGGGGAGATTTTTAATGCCTATCATGAGGTAACGTCGATCCGCGAGAAGGACGAGTTTCTGATTCCGTTCATCGATACGCTCACCGATCCGAAGTTCAAGACTGGCACACCTGAGTCTGATCAGAAGCTGCTAAGAAGCCTGATCGTGTTCGCTTGCATCATGGAAGGATTGTTTTTTTACGTTGGTTTTACGCAAATTCTTGCGCTGGGGAGGCAGAACAAGATGACCGGTGCGGCAGAACAATACCAATACATCCTGCGGGACGAGTCCATGCACTGCAATTTCGGTATCGATGTTATTAACCAGATCAAAATGGAAAATCCACATCTATGGACCAAAGCGTTCCGCGACGAAATCAGTGCGCTAATGCAGAAAGCCGTAGAATTGGAGTATCGTTATGCCGAGGATACATTGCCGCGCGGTGTTTTGGGGCTAAACGCGCCAATGTTCAAGGAGTATCTCCGCTATATCGCCAACCGCCGCTGTCAGCAGATTGGTCTGGACATACTTTATCCAGGAGCCAGCAATCCTTTTCCATGGATGTCCGAAATGATTGATTTGAAAAAAGAGAAAAACTTTTTTGAAACTCGCGTTACCGAGTACCAAACCGGTGGTGCGCTAAGCTGGGACTAAAACGGAGAAATAATAAATGCTCCTTTTTTTATCTCGCCAACAATACCTCAAACTATGGCGGATTTTGACAGCTGGATGTGCATGACACGGCAGGCCCTGCATCACGGAAAGGTGTATCGATCCAAATTCCGATGCGCTTAACGACTAACTTGAAAGCAGGGCCGAAAGCCATACTGCATAAAATGAACCGCCGTCGGATCGGGTAAAGGCGGTTCAATATTATCCGCTGACCCGTAATTGCGCATATAGCGGTAGGTGTAGCAAACGTAGCGAGTTGTAATCCCACGTAACTTTAATCTGGAGGTTGAAATGGCAACTACCAAAAAAGCAGCAGCAAAGAAACCTGCCGTCAAAAAGTCTCAATCTGTGAAAAAGCCGGCAGCCAAGAAAGAAGTCTCAGCCGAAAAAGCAACAGCAAAGAAACCAACCGAGAAAAAGGTTGAGAAGAAAACCACGACTGCAGCGAAGACCAAAGCGCCAGCCAAGAAAGAAGTTCCAGCAAAAAAAGCTGCAACCAAGAAACCAGCTGAGAAAAAGGTTGAGAAAAAGGTTGAGAAAAAGGTTGAGAAGAAAACCGCCTCCGACTCAGCTAAAAAACCAGCGGCAAAAAAGGCTACAGCTAAGGCCACTCCGGTCAAGAAGGCGGGAGCTAAGCAGTCTACGAGGGGAAAGGCCCCGGCCAAGAAACCTGCAACTGAGAAGAAAGCCGCCGCAAAGAAAGCAGCGGAAAAACCAACGAATACATCTGGTCAGGCCGGCGCTGCTTCCAGTTGGCCGTTTCCACTTTCGGGATCGCGCTCTTAAATTTGACTATTGCAACTGCGGATCAGTCTATTATCTTGTAACAGGTTGGTCCGCAGATTTTATGTATAGAGAATCGGTTCTCGTTAAGATGTCGGGCGGCTTTTTCTATCTGCAATAGTAACAACCCCTCCTCGCATAAAGCCCTCGGTCAGCCCTCAGTCAGCCCCTAGTCGGTCCGTTTTTTTACCAGCAATTTGGTTATTTCGCAACCAGACCAATTATGTAATGTCCGCCACATAGGGAATATTTACGCTGGTAAAATCTGACGGGCGAGGTTAACATTAACGCTAATTCAAACTTGCAAAATTGTGACGAGGTAATTATGGCTCATACAATTCCACACGCGTCCCGCGATTATGACAATACACTTGTTGTAGAGCGTCCTGATGGATTTTACTGGCACGATGAAAATGAAAGCGAAAGGGTTTTTGGCCCCTTTCCGACGCTGCTCGAAGCCATACAGGATATGGAATATAACGCAGAATCAGATTATGAGCCGGGCGAAACCTTGGAGCAAGCGGAAGAAGAGATCGGTATATCCGGCTGGATTGATCATGAGACCGGGGAACCTGGTGAAGAATCATTTCCTCATGATAATTAAATATAATTCATTAACACCTTACCTCATAGGATTTAGTAATATCCGGTGGACTTCGCTAAAGTATTTTAGAAAAATGAAGTGCTAACGGAAATACTTGCGATAGCAAAATTCACACCCTTCTGAAGGGTGATAAGCTTTCGATCAACATCTCGTAATCAATGCGAGCTATCAGAACTGTACCTCACCCAAGCAATAAACCCGACCCCCATCGCTAAAAACCGGTCATCATTATGGCGCAGTAGTACGTGGAATGCGAATCCGCACATCCGTTTCTTTAGCCGAGGGTCTTCATGAATTATCGCGAAGAACAGGACACCATGGGCACAGTGCAGGTGCCTGCTATCGCGCTGTGGGGCGCACAGACGCAACGTTCCTTGCAGAATTTCAGGATTTCCAACGAGCGCATGCCATCCTCGCTGCTTCATGCGCTTGCGCTGGTCAAACGTGCGGCGGCAAGCGTAAATTGCGATCTCGGTCTGCTTAATGCCGATAGTGCTACCGCCATCATTCATGCTGCCGATGAGGTAGTATCAGGCTGTCATGAAGCCGAATTTCCCCTGGTGGTATGGCAGACCGGCTCGGGAACCCAGACCAATATGAATATGAATGAGGTGCTGGCGAATCGCGCTTCCGAATTACTTGGGGAAGGACGGGGAATCGAATGCAAAATTCATCCCAACGATGACGTAAACAAAGGACAGTCGTCCAACGACGTGTTTCCGTCGGCGATGCACGTTGCAGCAGTTCGCTCAATTCATTATCAATTAAAACCCGCGATTCTTGCGTTACGCCAGACCCTGGCCGCGAAGGCACAAGAATTTTCCGGTATCGTCAAAATCGGCCGCACTCACCTGCAGGATGCGACGCCCCTGACGCTGGGGCAGGAATTCTCGGGTTACGTTTCGCAACTGGATCACGGGTTGGCGCATGTGGATGCATCGCTTCCGCATTTATGCGAACTGGCCTTGGGTGGCACAGCTGTTGGCACGGGTCTGAATACTCATCCTGAATTCGCCGTTCGAGTGGCGGCAGAATTGGCAAGGTTGACGGAACTGCCATTTGTCACTGCACCCAATAAGTTCGAGGCGCTGGCTGCTAACGATGCGTTGGTTCATGCGCATGGTGCACTGAAAACCTTGGCGGCGTCCTTAATGAAGATCGCCAACGACATCCGCTGGCTTGCCTCCGGACCTCGCTGCGGCATTGGCGAATTAAAAATCCCGGAAAATGAACCAGGCAGCTCCATCATGCCGGGTAAAGTCAATCCAACTCAATCGGAGGCGATCATCATGCTGTGCTGCCAGGTAATGGGTAACGACGTGGCAATTAATATGGGGGGGGCAATGGGCAATTTCGAGCTCAACGTTATGAAGCCGCTTATCATCCACAATTTCCTGCAAAGCGTGCGCCTGCTATCGGATGGAATGATAAGCTTTAACGGCAATTGTGCGGTGGGGATAACGGCTCATGCTAAACATATTGACGAATTGATGCGTAATTCGTTGATGCTTGTGACAGCGCTCGCCCCCCATATCGGGTATAACAAGGCAGCTGGCATTGCCAAGAAAGCGCACTGCGAAGGCACGACGCTGCAAGAAGCAGCGATTGCGTCGGGCCATGTCACAACGGAGCAATTCGAGGCGTGGGTAAGGCCGGAGAACATGATAGGAAGCAAGTAATACGGAATTAAACTTAAATTCCCTTTCTTGAATTTTCATCCGATTCGCTCCTCCCACCCGTATTCCCGACTCTCATACTGACCGACATATTTTATCCGGAATCCGCAGTTGAACTAAGTGGAGCGGCGCCGGGCACGGCGTGATGCCGCGGATTGCTACACATCGTACATCTCCGCACATATTGCCGCGTATTCCCACGTAGTGATTCTGGTATATTGCGATATCGCGTTTACGCACTACGCTGGCATAAAGAGGACAAGCCCATGCCCCACACGTTGAAAGAACAGGAGATTTCAATGCTGCGCGCCGAAGTTGAAATGCTGATGAGCGAGCGCCAGGGTTTGCTCAGAACGACTGGCGCTGCAGCGGTATTTATTGCCAATCTCGATAGTGACGCCTTACCGGTAGGTACGTATGAAGCAGCTGAGATGCTGTCCAACTGCCTGAATGATCTCTCCGAAGAAACTTTACGAGATGCGCTTGAAAAAGTGAGAGCAGAGCTGGCCGCTGATGAATGAGTTTAATACATCTGCCATCGTCCCCTAAGGTCGGTCTCATCCTGACTGGAGGCGGTGCTCGCGCCGCCTATCAGGTTGGGGTATTACAAGCCATCTCTGCCATGCTAGCGGGGGAAACGCGCAATCCCTTTCCTGTCATTTGCGGTACGTCCGCTGGCGCAGTTAATGCCGCCAGCCTCGCGCTTTCCGCCCGCAATTTTCATGAAGGAGTACGGCAACTGTCGGCGGTGTGGGAGAATTCTCATGTCAACCAGGCTTATCGCTCAGATCCCATCGGCGCGTTTGGAAATGCGGCGCGCTGGTTAGTTTCGCTGCTGTCGGGCGGGCTGGGCAAGCACAGTGCAGTTTCCATGCTGGACAACTCGCCACTTGCTCAATTGCTGGAACGTAGTTTGCCGCTTCGCGGTATTCAGAGAAGTGTCGAAACAGGCGCCTTATATGCATTGGGTATTACGGCCTGGGGTTATACCTCTGGACAATCGGTTACCTTTTTTCAGGGCTCGGATAGCATAGCCCCGTGGAAACGAGAGCGCCGTATTGGCATCGAAGCGCGTATCGGAATTGAACATCTGATGGCATCGTCCGCGATACCGCTTCTTTTTCCAGCAATAAGACTTAATCGTGAATACTTCGGTGATGGCTCGATGCGGCAGCTTGCGCCCATCAGCCCGGCACTTCATTTAGGCGCGGACCGGGTACTGGTAATAGGAGTGCGCAAAACTATCGATACGCAGCCTGAACGGGTCAAGGTGGACAGCTATCCGACATTGGCGCAAATAGGAGGGCACATAATGGGCAGCATTTTTCTCGATAGCCTGGATGTCGACCTGGAACGTCTGCAACGCATTAACAATACTATTCGGATGATCCCGGAAAGGAAGCTGAAAAATAATCATATGCCGCTACGCCACGTGGAATCAATGGTGATTTCTCCGAGCGTGGAAATCAACAGAATCGCGGAACAGCACGCCCATACGCTGCCGCGTACCATACGTCTCTTTTATCGTGCTATCGGGGCGATGAGACGCGATGGCTCGGCACTTTTGAGTTATGTTCTGTTCGAGGAGCCCTTTTGCCGTGCATTGATCAAGCTGGGTTACGAGGACACAATGCCACGCCGATCCCAAATTCTGCAGTTTATCGGCGCCAAGACAAAGGACTGAGCGGACGCTGGTATAATTCCATGTTTATTCTAGTTAGCGCCATGACCGCAATGACCTTTTGCATCACTTGACCGCAATTTTTTTGTGAGTTCACTACTGGGTAGGTTGCACACTCTACCCCGTCCAACTGCCGGATTAGGTTAAACGTTCTTCTCTGTCATTTCACGAAATCACCTTATTTGCATAGGTTATTTATGGACGTCACCGATCCGCAATTCTGGATCGCGGTATTGCAAATTATCGCCATCGATATTGTGCTGGGCGGGGACAACGCGGTCGTCATTGCGCTCGCATGCCGGCGGTTGCCAGAGAAGCAACGAAACCTGGGAATCTTCTGGGGAGTATTCGGCGCCATCGCTTTACGGGTAATATTGATTTTCTTTGCCCTGACGCTGTTGGCTATTCCGTTTCTCAAAATCGTAGCCGCGTTACTGCTGTTGTGGATTGGTATCAAACTGCTCCAGCCTGAGCCTGAAAGTAATGGGCATCAGATTGCTGCCGGCACAACACTGCTGAGCGCGATCAAGACCATCATTATTGCCGATGCCGCGATGAGCCTCGATAACGTAATCGCCATTGCTGGCGCTGCCAAGGACAGTATGGGCC
>JALYOY010000171.1 GCA_030856655.1 Pseudomonadota bacterium
GGGCTAAGGAGCAATGGGAAGGCGGCAGGTCATTCAGGTACAAGTGAGAGTGAAATGCTTAAAAACAAAAGTAGTTTCTCTTTTTTATATTTATGGGGTGGCTGATGGGGATCGAACCCACGACAACCGGAATCACAATCCGGGACTCTACCACTGAGCTACAGCCACCATTTTTGAAGAGATGCCGCATAGCTTGAAGTTCAGGTGCCATTTGCTAGGATAGCTTATGGCGTGCCCGACAGGAATCGAACCTGTAACCCCCAGCTTAGAAGGCTGGTGCTCTATCCGGTTGAGCTACGGGCACCACTCAAATCGGATTTTGCCCCAAATCAGTTATGAATTGGTCGGGGTGGAGAGATTTGAACTCCCGACATCCTGGTCCAAAACCAGGCGCGCTACCAGGCTACGCTACACCCCGGAAGGTCAATACTATACCTTTCAACCAGTAAAAGGTCAATTTACGGTCGTTTCCAGAATGCCTCAGATGCTATATGATTGACATGAAATCCGGCTAATAGAGAGGTCTTGTGATGCACATTTGTTACTGCAAAAGCTATTTCGAGGAGCCGCTGAGTTCTATGCTCTAAGTTTTATCTATTCCGCTCTATCAGCGCGTAAGCTGAATGATTATGGATGGATTCAAAATTTTCCGATTCCACAATATAATCATCTATACGCGGATCCTGGTTCAGTGCTGCAGCGACGTCGCGGACCACGTCCTCGACGAATTTTGGATTATCGTAGGCCCTTTCAGTAACATATTTTTCGTCCGAACGTTTCAGTAATCCGTAGAGCTCAGATGAGGCTTGATCTTCCGCAAGTCTTATCAAGTCCTCGATCCAGACAAAATTATTGGTGCGAACCGAGATTGATATATGGGAACGCTGGTTATGTGCGCCGTAGGCGGAGATCTGCTTTGAGCACGGGCACAGGCTAGTCACCGGCACAACCACTTTCATGGTGAACCTGTAGCTTCCTTTCTTGATTTCACCAATGAAAGTTACCTCATAGTCCAGTAGGCTTTTTACACGGGAGACCGGGGCGGCCTTACTAATGAAATAAGGAAAAGCCATCTCTATACCGCCGGATTCGGTCTCGAGCTTGCTTATCATAGTCCGCAGAATACCTTCGAACGATTCCACCGAAATGTCGCTCTCGTGGCTGTTGAGTACCTCCACGAAACGCGACATATGCACCCCTTTAAAATGATGGGGTAAATTGACGTACATATTGAATACAGCGACGGTATGCTGTATGCCGCTACTCTTGTCCGCTATCTTCACCGGGTGGCGCACGGCCCTGACGCCTGCCCTATTGATTGCAATACGCCTGGTATCCAGAGTATTCTGCACGTCTGCAAGAAGAAAATTAATGTCGTTCATGATATTATTTTTCTGAAATAAAGGCAGGATGGGGCATGCGAGAAAAACGCAAGCCGAGGAAAGCAGTTGAGTTAACTATTTGAGAAGTCTCTTTGTCACGGACCTGACGATTCCCGCCTTATCCAATCCGCAATCAGCCAGCATTTGCGAGGGATCACCTTGGTCTATAAAGGAATCCGGCAAGCCCAGCTGCAAGACCGAAGTAGGAATATCCCTGCTTTTTAGCCACTCTACCACCGCGCTACCTGCCCCGCCCATGATAGTGTTTTCTTCCACGGTCACCAGCAATTCGTGATTCGCTATCAAAGATAGGACCAAATCGTTATCCAGCGGTTTGACAAAACGCATATTGGCAACGGTAGCATTTAATTCTTTTGCTGCTTCCAGGCAGGGCTTGAGCATGCTACCGAAAGCCAATAGTGCGATTTTTTCTCCGGTCCGCCGGATCTCGCCTCGTCCTATCGGTATTGCTTGCATTTGCTTTTGCGGCACGACACCTGTTCCCGCGCCACGCGGATATCGCACCGCTGCTGGTGTATTCAATTGAAATGCAGTATAGAGCATCTGGCGGCACTCATTCTCGTCGGAAGGTGCCATCACTGTAATATTCGGGACACAACGTAAATATGTTAAATCAAAGCTTCCTGCATGAGTGGGACCATCCGCTCCCACCAATCCGGCACGATCAATAGCGAACACTACCGGTAGATTCTGGATCGCGACATCGTGAATCAACTGATCGTAAGCTCTTTGCAAAAAGGTTGAGTAAATTGCTACCACCGGTTTCATGCCATCGCAAGCCAAGCCGGCGGCAAACGTGACAGCGTGCTGCTCGGCGATACCGACATCGAAATAACGGTCGGGATATTCTTCGGAAAATCTGACTAGCCCCGAGCCCTCGCGCATCGCCGGCGTGATTCCGATCAGGCGTGGATCCAACGCCGCCATATCGCATAACCAATCCCCAAAAATTTGGTTGTAGTTAGGCTTACTTGCAGTCTTGGGAGCAAAACCGGCGTCTGGATTAAACTTGCTGACGCCATGGTAGAGAATGGGATCGTCTTCTGCCGCCTTGTAGCCCGCGCCTTTGCGCGTAACGATATGAAGGAACTGGGGGCCGTCAAGATGTTTAATGTTATTAAGCGTGGTCACCAGTATGTCAAGGTCATGGCCGTCGATGGGGCCAATGTAATTGAAACCGAATTCTTCGAACAATGTGCTCGGCGTTACCATGCCTTTGACATGTTCTTCCGCGCGTTTAGCGAGCTCCAACATGGGCGGCACGACGCCAAGCATTTTCTCGCCGGCGCGACGTGCTGTTGCATAGAACTGGCCTGACATGAGCCGGGCGAGATAGTTGTTGAGCGCTCCCACCGGACGCGATATTGACATGTCATTGTCATTCAGGATGACGAGTAAATTCGTGTTCATGGCCCCGGCATTGTTCAAAGCTTCGAATGCCATGCCCGCGCTCATCGCGCCATCGCCAATTACGGCTACTACATGCCGGTCTTTTCCCTCCCGTTGCGCAGCCACCGCCATACCGAGCGCGGCGCTGATGGAGGTACTGGAATGCGCCGTCCCAAAGGCGTCGTATTCACTTTCGTCACGCCGTGGAAATCCCGCGACCCCCCCTTGCATCCGCAATTTGCTCATGCCTTCACGACGGCCAGTGAGTATTTTATGCGCATATGTCTGGTGGCCAACATCCCACACCAGGCGATCATGTGGCGTATCGAAAACATAATGCAACGCGATTGTTAACTCGATTGTGCCAAGATTCGATGACAGATGCCCGCCGGTCTTAGCTACCGATTCAACCAAGAATTGGCGCAACTCGTCGGCGAGTTGTGGCAGTGTCTTGCGTTCCAGCTTTCGCAACTTAAAAGGTGTATTGATGGTATCAAGCAGTGGATACATTTAAACCCTAAAAATTAGAATAATATTCGTTACCGGATAAGCCTAAGCCGGTCTCAAAACTCGCGCTGAATGATGAAATCGGTTACCTGCCGCAATCGTTCGGCTTTAGCACCGAAAGCTTCTAGTGACTGATATGCATCCCCCCGTAACTCCTGGGCTAACTCCCGTGCCCGGCTAGCCCCAAGAATGCTCACATATGTTGGTTTGTTATTTTCAGCATCCTTGCCAGCGGTTTTACCTAACGTCGCCGTAGTAGCTTCCGCATCGAGCACGTCGTCCACCACCTGGAAGGCAAGACCCATGCATTTGGCGAAATGGTCAAGGCTCGTCAAATGATGATCATTTAAGCCGTTACCACAAAAGGCGCCTAACATTACTGCAGCACGGATAAGAGCTCCGGTCTTATGGATATGCATAAATTCCAGTTCAGGCAGGGCCAAAACCTTTCCAATACTGGCGAGATCAACTGCCTGTCCGCCCGCCATGCCGCGCGAACCCGCCGCCTGTGCTAAACGCTTTATCATTTCCAGTTGCATTTGCGGCGTATCCGCTAAGCGGTACTCCGCGAGCAATTGGAAGGCCAGGCTTTGCAAGCTGTCACCCGCTAGCAGTGCAATGGCCTCATCATATTCTATATGGCAAGTAGGCTTGCCTCGCCGTAGCACATCGTCATCCATGCAAGGCAGATCATCATGCGCCAGCGAATAAGCATGTATTAATTCCACCGCTGCGGCAGCGATAGTTACACGCTCTTCATCCGCGTTATTCAGCTCTCCTGCCGCAAAGGCAAGCAGCGGACGCACTCGCTTTCCTCCCCCTAAAACGACATAACGCATAGCGTCGTGCAGACGCTCAGGCGCAATATTTGCTGCGGGAAGCAGGGTCTGCAGGGAAGTTTCTATGCGTACCTGGCGGCTCCTCGCCCAATCCTGAAAATCAGCGATCATCGATACCGGATGGGGGGAAATTTTTTAGTGTATCCGCCTCAAGTAGGCGTACTTGTTGTTGCGCCTCCTGCAGCTTGGACTGACAATATTGTAACAACTCCGTACCACGTTTGTGGGCTGAGAGCGAAACTTCGAGCGGCATTTGCCCCGCTTCCATTTCAATTACGATGCCTTCCAATTCCATCAATGCCGCTTCAAAACTTTCTGGGTGTGAAAATTTGACGGGTTTAATGGCCTTTGTCATGATAAGCAAGTGTCACAGAGTAAATGCATTCCCGGGAAGCTGCAAAAATAACGCAATAAGCGTGGTCAGGTCAATTAAATACATGAAACTTTCTTCAATGGAACCTTTTAGTTGGAATTATAGGCTCTTTAGAAAGGATATCGCGCGCTCCCTCGCTGGATTTGTCGCATTAATTCGATAGACGCTGGGTTTTTAGTATGATAGCCATCTTTTTTAACTCCTTGGGAAGTATAAAGTAGCGGATATGTCTAATCTTGTTGATGTTTCCGAGCTGACGCAATTGCCAACGCAATTGCCGGTTGCCTGGTATCTCGATCCCTGTATTCTGGATTTGGAAAAGCGCCTTTTATTTGATCGTGGGGCAGGTTATCTCGGTCACGAAACGATGGTGCCGAATGTGGGTGACTATTATGTACTGGAATGGATGAATAACGCCAAGGTGCTGGTGCGCAACACGGAAGGCATTGAGCTGTTATCTAACGTCTGCCGCCATCGGCAATCTCTTCTGCTCAAGGGCCGGGGCAATACCAAGAACATTGTTTGCCCCATACACCGTTGGACTTATGATATGAATGGTATGCTGCTAGGAGCCCCTCACTTTCCCGAAAAGCCTTGTCTTAATCTCGGCAGCACGCCACTGCAGAATTGGAATGGCTTGCTCTTTACGGGAAAGCGGGATGTCGCACGGGACATGGCTAGCCTGAGTGTCCTGAAGAATTTCGATTTTTCCGGCCATATACTGGAACGCGTGCAGATAGAAGAATACGCATGCAATTGGAAAACCTTTATCGAGGTATATCTGGAAGACTATCACGTTGAATCATACCATCCTGGCTTGGGCAGCTTCGTCAATACCGCCGAGTTGAGATGGGAGTTTGGTGAGTGGTACAACGTGCAGACTGTGGGTATAAATCATGGTTTTGCCCGTCCCGGCACGCCGATTTACGCTAAATGGCATGAACAGTTGTTGCGTCAGACAGCGGGCAAAATGCCGAACCAAGGTGCCATATGGATGCTTTACTATCCCAACATCATGTTGGAATGGTACCCTCATGTATTAGTTATCAGTACGCTGTTACCGACGGAAACTGAGCGCTGCACAAACGTGGTTGAATTCTATTATCCTGAAGACATAGCCTTATTTGAACGAGAGTTTATTGATACGGAACAGGCTGCCTATCACGAAACCGCAATCGAAGATGATGAAATTTGTAAACTTATGACTGCTGGACGCCACGCACTATATGAACAAGGCATTAATGAAACCGGTCCGTATCAGTCGCCAATGGAAGATGGTATTGCGCACTTCCATAAATTTCTGCGGCGCGAAATCGAATCGCACATTTGAATCTCACATATCAAATCTATCTATGATGAGTTTTTTATTTATTGAGATCAGTCCATGATTACCGTTCAGGAAACCGACAATTTAATCAACGTTGCCGTCTTCGGCGAATTCACCTTAGCCGATTATAAGGAGTTTGAAGAGCACGTACTCTACAAATACCGTTCCGGTGGCCTAGTGAATGTCCTGTTTGACTGGCGAGACATGCTGAGCTACACCATCGACGTCGCATGGGAGGATATAAAATTCATTCGGGAGCATGGCAGCGAATTCAACCGAATTGCGATCGTCACGGAAAACCAATGGCGAGCCTGGGGAGCTTGGGTTGCCAATCTTTTCGTTGATGCCGATATCAGAGTGTTCAACGATTACGTCGACGCAAAAGCATGGGTCATAGCTTAAAATATGTAGGAGCTCTCGGATCTCTTGAATTCAAGATCAAAAACGGAAGAGACAACGGATGAAATAACTAGATTCATCGGTGAATTGCGTTTAATCGAATATTACAAGTGGAGCAGCCGTCATAACCGTAAGGGGGTCCTACCACCAAGTCAATCCCAGCATAATCGTTCCACAAGCAATCCTCGGCCGATCAATTTCAAGCACACCTCTTACATTGCCGCAGGTTTGTTGTAAAAAAGCGACACATCTCCCTTCTATTCTCCAAAATCTCTTTATATTGGGCCCCGACTCGTCCAGAATGGAACCTCATTTTTCACAAGCCTTGCGTTATGGCTTGCAAATTATCTCAACGGCATTTTGCATGCTTGAAACCGGCGCTATTACGCG
This sequence comes from Pseudomonadota bacterium, assembly GCA_030856655.1. Classification (GTDB taxonomy): domain Bacteria; phylum Pseudomonadota; class Gammaproteobacteria; order Burkholderiales; family Nitrosomonadaceae; genus Nitrosospira. The sequence goes on from JALYOY010000171.1 coordinate 6,628, forward strand.
GCTCAGGGGGTAAGGAATTTGAGCATAAATATTTCCTTGACAGAGAAATCTACTATAATATACGCTCGCTAATTGGTTAAGTTAACGCATTGTTTTGTTTATGAGTGCTTGTTATCACGGGATTATTCTCGGTAGTGAAGGTAGTGAATTAAAATTTCAAGCCAAGCGGCGAGCAGATTAACAACCAAAACAGTGTGCCGGACCAGAATCCTTACATTATAAGAAATGACTAGTATCATTAATTTGGAGGGGAAGACCTTGAGTTCATCAATAGCGAAGTTGGGCGCTCCGCTAACGCAAGCGTTTGATCCTCGATTATCAAGCGAGCCGCCGATAGCAACAATGCCCACGCCAACGCGCAACACTCAAGCTCAAAGATTAGCCGATTTTGAAACTTTGACCGCTGCTTTAGAATATGCGGCAGGTGGAAATGCCGGATATAATTTTTACGATGCTAAAGGCAATCTACGCTCAGTCCTCTCCTATCAAGCGTTAAGGCAAAACGCCCGCATTTCGGCCGAGCGCTTATCAGGTCTTGGACTGGCGTATGGTGAGCGTGTAGCTATTATTGCTGACACAACCCCCGAATTTGTTGAATTGTTTTTCGCATGCCGCTACGCGGGGCTAATTCCTTTCGCAATGCCGGTTCCGGTCAACCTTGGCAGCCACGCGGTGTACGTTCAACAGCTTCGAGGAATGCTTGAGGGTGGTCAGGCAAGCGCTGCCCTGGCCAACGCGGACTATATTGGATTTCTCAGAGAGGCTGCTGAGGAGTCACAAGGATTGAGATGGGTGGGTACTCCCGAGGAGTTGGGGAAACTTTCTGCTTTGGACATACCACTGCAGTCAAACCAGCCTGATGAAACCGCTTATCTCCAATTTACCTCGGGCAGCACTCGTATTCCGCGCGGGGTAATCATCACTGAGCGGGCCTTAATGAGCAATCTGCGAGGAATCGTTCGTAACGGATTGGAAATACGTCCTGATGACCGTTGTGCATCCTGGCTGCCCTTTTATCATGATATGGGATTGGTGGGCATGGTCATGGCGCCGATGGTGGCTCAGGTTTCCGTTGATTATCTCGCGACTCGCGATTTTGCAATCAGACCTCTGCAATGGCTGCGGCTAATTAGCCGAAATCGTGCTACTGTGGCATTTAGCCAACCATTTGGCCTCAAACTTTGCACCCTGCGTGTCCGTGATTCGGATTTGGAGGATCTTGATCTTAGCAGTTGGCGTGCTGCGGGTGTTGGTGCGGAAATGATACGGCCGGAGACTTTAAGAAATTTTGCCGAAAAGTTTGCGCCGGCAGGTTTTGATGCACGAGCCTTTCTGCCCTGCTACGGGTTGGCCGAATCAACGCTTGCTGTTACTTTCTCTCGAGTTGGCCAAGGGTTCCAAAGCTTGCGGGTTGATGCCGGCACATTGGTCGACAGAAAGATGGCGGTACGGTTGCAAGCAGAAGGCAGAAAATACAGTGAATTTGTAAATTGTGGTCGTCCTTTACCTGAGCATACGGTCAAGGTTGTCGATGATGCTGGGATGGAGTTGCCTGATTTGAGGGTAGGCAGCGTACTCGTGCATGGTAGTAGTATTATGACGGGTTATTTTAATAACCCGGAAGATACTCAAAAGACGCTGCAGCCCGGTAACTGGTTGGATACCGGTGATCTAGGTTTCCTGTTTGAAGAGGAGTTGTATGTCACTGGTCGTCGTACAGATGTGATTATAGTCAACGGACGCAATATCCGCGCTCAGGATATAGAAGAGCTTGCCGAACAACAACCTGAGGTGAGAACTCGGGAAGCGTCTGCCTTTGGGATAGCCGATGCTAATGATGTAACTACGATCGTGTTGGTGATAGAGTGCCGCTTAACCTCAATAGCAGATCGACAATCTCTTACCAGTCGGTTGCAACGGCTCGTATATATGGCATTCGGCGTTAATTGTTTGGTTGAATTGGTTCCGCCGCATACTTTGCCCCGCACATCGTCCGGCAAGCTCTCGCGTTTTGCCGCACGCCAAGGCTTCATACAGCGGACGACGCCGACAGACCAGCTATCAGCCGAGTCCAGGGACAAATAATCAACATATGTCGGGGTCATTGGTGGCAGTGACCGGGGCCACCGGCTTTATTGGCAGTGTTCTTTTGCGCTCCCTGAGCAACGGGGGATGGAAGGTCAGGGCTTTGACCAGGTCTCCCCGGGCTGATGACGAATTTACGCAATGGGTAGAAGGTGATTTAGACAACCTAAGTTCATTGCGAAGTCTCGTAAAAGGTGTTACCGCTGTTGTGCATTGCGCAGGTCAAGTTCGAGGGAGCTCCCTTGGGGACTTTGTTCACACCAATGTAGAAGGCACAGGTAATCTTGTGCGTGCTTCAATACAGCAGAATTCGCCGCCCCGTTTTCTCCTTATATCTTCCCTAGCTGCTAGACAACCAGAGCTTTCCTGGTATGCGGCCAGCAAGCGTATGGCTGAGAAGTTAGTGACTGACCAGTCGCATATCATGCCGTGTGCAGTTTTCCGTCCGACTGCCGTATATGGTCCGGGCGACAAAGAAATGAGTCCGCTCTTCAGAGCCACCCGGCGTGGCATATTACCAATGGTCGGGCAGCCTGCAATGCGCTTCGGTTTGCTGCACGTCAGCGATTTGGTCGCCGCCATTCTCTGCTGGCTTTCCGCTAAGATTCCTGTGAACGGGGTTTATGAGCTTGATGACGGAACGCCTGGAGGCTATGATACTCAATCCGTAGCCGCCATAGCGCAAGATGTCTGGAAGCGACCGGTATATTCCATTTTCTTGCCTGCGCCACTTATTTCGCTGATCGCGAACATTAATTTATGGGTGGCTCGGCTGCTGCGCTACTCGCCGATGCTGACCCCTGGAAAGGTCAGAGAATTACAACATCCCAACTGGGTATGTGATATAGCTCCTTTAACCCAGGCGCTTCCTAATTGGCGGCCATGCATTCGATTGCGTGACGCCTTACTTCACGCAATATAATTTCCTTACAGTTAATCAGAATTGAGCAATGGCGAGCGATTACTCCGACACCCTGCAGAAACTTTGCCACCACCTCAAGCAATTTACCGGCCCTGATGTCGAAATCGCGCCGGAGACAGATCTCATAAATCAGCTTGCAATTGACTCTGTCAAACTACTCAACCTAATTATGGAAGTTGAGGATGAGTTTGATATTTCCGTACCGCTCAATGCCCTCGCCGATGTTCAGACTGTTCATGAGCTTGCAAGTTTAATCCATCAAATAAAATCTGCCAAATAATGAGTTTGCTAGACAAGTTGGATGCCGTCGCTGCGGCGAGAAAGGCCCTGCTGCCCGAAGGCGTTGAAGTTTTTGGCATACCGATAGAAGAGGTCTATTCTTCGACCGAAGCAAAAATCGGTAACCGCCGCATACTGTTTATGGGCACGAACAATTATCTCGGGCTCACCTTTGCGCCGGAATGTCTTGAGGCCGCGCATAAAGCGATTGATAGTGAGGGCACCGGTACCACGGGATCACGCATGGCTAACGGAAGCTATCATGGACATCGTGCTCTCGAGCGGGAGTTCGCGGATTTTTACCATTGCCTATCATGCATCGTATTTACAACCGGTTATCAGGCAAATCTCGCCACGATTTCCGGCTTGGCGGGGGCCGGTGATGTTGTCCTGATCGACGGCGACTCTCACGCAAGTATCTACGATGGATGCCGTTTGAGTGGCGCCGAGATCATCAGGTTCCGGCACAATGATACCGCGGATCTTGATAAGCGTCTCCGACGGCTGGGAGACCGTTCGCGCTCTACTCTCATCATTATTGAGGGTATATACAGCATGCTAGGTGATCGAGCGCCGCTTGCTGACATTATCAAATTGAAAAATGCTTATAACAGTATTCTTCTTCTAGACGAGGCGCATTCCCTTGGCGTCTTAGGCGACACCGGTCAGGGCCTGGTGGAAGAAACGGGGCTCATGGATGGAGTCGATTTCATCACCGGTACTTTCAGTAAAAGTCTCGGCGGCATTGGAGGCTACTGCGTAAGCAATCACCCACAACTTGATCAGTTGCGCTACGTCAGCCGCCCGTATATATTTACGGCATCGCCCACACCAGCTACCATCGCCTCAACACGTGCGGCACTCAAATTACTCCATGACGGTACCAAGCTACGTCAACAGCTTTGGAAAAACGTACACCAACTTTATTCACGGCTCTATGAGCTCGGCTATCAGCTTGGTCCTGAGCCCAGCCCTGTCATCGCAACCATACTTGATACTCCTCAGCAGGCACTGGCGCTATGGAATGGCCTGCTCGAACATGGCATCTACGTCAACTTAATATTACCCCCCGCAGCGCCCGACGGTAAATCGCTGGTGCGTTGCAGCGTAAGCGCAGTCCACACAAGTGAGCAAATGGACGATGTCGGCCGAGCTTTTGCCGAGCTGCGTGAAGTTATTTTTCCGATAGTGTCCTGAAGGCGCCTGGTCATTCCATACCACGACGTGCAATGGACTCGTCCTTGTGTTCAATCAATTGACCTTATATCGCACTATATATCTGTGAATTTAACGCATAAAATAATTAGTAAATTCATGTGAAACGGCATGCGTACTCTTTTTACCTATAGCATGGTTTTTCCCCGTCGCAGCGCATTCGTGCTCATGGCGCTGTTGGCAGCGGGTATTGCCGAAGGGCTCAGCCTGACTGCTCTCCTCCCTTTACTTTCAATTGCCATAGGCGACACGGGAGACTCGGATATTGGAAGGGTTATCGTCCAGGCTCTGCAAGGGATTGGGGTTGAACCAACAATCGGCGTTATGTTATTGATTATCGTCGGTGGCATGATAATCAAAAGTCTGATATTGCTGCTAGCCAACAGGCAGGTTGGCTATACCGTCGCGCATGTGGCAACCACGCTGCGTCTCGAACTCATTAAGGCACTACTCGCCAGCCGCTGGCAATATTATTTACGTCAACCCATAGGCTCGCTTGCCAATTCAGTCGCCACGGAAGCATATCGGGCAGCGAATGGCTTTGAGCATAGCGCCAATGTTCTCGCCCTGTCAGTGCAGGTGATGGTTTATACTATTGTCGCCTTGTTCATTTCATGGCAGGCAGCCCTTACCTCTCTTCTTATTGGCATGTTGCTGCTGTTCGCGCTGCACAGTTTGGTACGCGCCACACGCCGGGCCGGCGCGAAGCAGACACGTCTGCTGCGTCATTTGTTGACTTATCTTTCCGATGTCCTGAGCTCAGTAAAATCACTAAAGGCCATGGCGCGAGATAATGTGGCCGATGCCATTCTCCGTGATCAGACCCAGCAATTGGAGAAAGCCACGCGTCGCGAGGTCATGAGCAGGGAAGCTTTATTGGCCCTGCAGGAACCCATACTTGCCGCCTTGACAGCAAGCGGTTTATATCTCGCGCTTGTGATATGGGAACTCTCATTGCCTGAAGTGATGGTGATGGCCTTCCTGCTGACACGAATCCTCGGCTTACTCAATAAAACACAACGGCGCTACCAACAACTCACAGCGCAGGAAAGCGCTTATTGGTCAATGCGAGCAGCGACTGAAGAAGCGCGTGCCGCAGCTGAAAGAACGAGTGGTACGCTGCACCCTACCCTGCAACAGGGGATCAGCCTCAAGCACATAAGCTTCGATTACGGTATGAAATCGATATTTCGTGACCTCAACATCGAGATATCCGTGAAATCGTTTACCACTATTACGGGAATGTCGGGAGTTGGCAAAAGTACTCTACTCGATCTGCTCTGTGGGCTGGCTGAACCTAAGTCAGGCGAAATCCTGGTCGACGGTGTGCCTCTGCGTGATATTAATCTCCGCCTGTGGCGATATACGATAGGTTACGTATCTCAGGAAACCATTCTGCTCCACGACACCGTTCTCAACAACATTCTTGTCGGTGCGCCTGATCTGGTTTATGCGGACGCAGAACGGGCACTGCACCAAGCCGGTGCCTGGGACTTCGTAAACGCTCTTCCGGAAGGCTTGCAGACAGTCGTTGGCGAACGCGGCGGGCTCCTTTCGGGTGGACAACGTCAGCGTATAGCAATTGCCAGAGCACTCGCCCATCAACCGCTCTTCCTGCTTCTGGATGAGCCAACAAGCGCCTTGGATCCTGATAGTGAACAGATAATTTGCGAGACATTACAAAGGCTAGCGCAAAGTTTTACTATCATCGCAGTATCTCATCAGCCTGCGGTGATCAATTCAGCCAGCAACGTATTCGCTCTTTCAAAGGGGAAGGCCGAACGACTGGAACGGACTCCTCATAGCGGCAACAATTCAGAAGCACTAGTCGTTTTGGATATTGCTGCCGATAACTCTTAATGTACTTCTGAATCCGTATTGCAGCCATTAGTAGCCCCTCGGACTTAAAGGAATCGGCGGCAAGAGCTTCTAACTCTTTATATTCCTGCGCTTTCGGAGATTAATATTCCTGCGTTTTCGGAGATTATTAAATGGCCGAAGGGAAGGAGATATATGATGAATTTCTACAATCGGTTTGATTAATCAGCTGTTCCCAGAATTCATCAGGCGACGGAGCGCGATCCTCAGTTGTCGCCTTTCAGCGGCAAGAAAATACCTTTATGAGCATATAGTTATCATATAAATAATAACATTTAGCGCGCTTGGCGACACTCAGCCCCGATTTATGCGCTAATGACATGATTATAAGTGCTAAAAAACCGGCATGAATTGTGCTTGTATTTTAAATTATGCTTGTATTTATTGTATACAGGCAGGCGCCGCCAGGTAGCGCGATTTATATCGCTGCAAGAAAATCAAATGGAATCTTATTATGCTAATTGATGGCTTTATCCATATAAACAGTCCAGTGTCGATAAACAGTCCGGTGTCGACCTCTTTCAGAATTCTGCCATCTGGTCCTACACAATCTAATGTCTTTTCCACTTCGGTCAATCCTATTAAAGAGCAAAATATACGGGCAAGTCGTGCTAGGGAATTCTAAGCGGGTCGGCATTATTCGCGAAGTATGAGTTTGCCAACATTTTGGGGATGTGTGAGCTATCGTACAGACGCAAGCGAGAGAAAAATTAAATATCAGCTTGTTGTCATTCACATCCATGGTGGCGGTGAAATTCAAACTGCCTAAATTTTAAAGCTAGCACCACTCTTGCCAATTCGAAAGCAATTGATAATTTAGTTATCGGGCTGACGGTTCGCTTAGAGGTCCATCCCTAGCACTTTACGCTGGGTTGCAATGAGTTGGGGTGCGGGCAGGTTATCAGCATATGGAGAAACAATTGGTTTTGTCCCAAAGCGTCAAGCGTTCTAATTCGTTAACCGGTCCTCTAAATAACGACATGGGTTTTTTCTCCTCACTTTCTGCTGACCATCTTCAGCGTTACTCGCGCATCATCCAGGAAGGGATAGCGGTACGTCAGCATTCTGATCTGTTGAGATGGCTGCAGGGAGAGGTGCAGCATTA
>JALYOY010000174.1 GCA_030856655.1 Pseudomonadota bacterium
CGCCCATACTAAACCAACGGGGGCCGGCCCAAGCATAACGAAAACCAGGCATATCAATCTGATTCTTTTCACGTAGACTCCTGTTCTGCACGCGCATGCGGAAAGCCCGGTTCAACGCCGGTTCGTCCCATTCGCCGATAGAGCGTTAGCTCCATCATCAAAAAAACGATAGATGCGCTTCACCGAGGACTTGTCAACAAAACATTAGACAAGCAACGTATAAAAAAATCACTGCCTGTGCTCAAATTTTCTCACTCTCACGGATTGATCAGGCATGACTCTGGCGCCATCGGCTGCGGGGCCTCAACCATAGCGTCATAACGGCAATTTGGGTATCGTTGAGAGCGGTGCTTGCGTCATGACGCCAACGCCGGGGTTATCAGAACAATGGTTAGCAGGAGCGTCTTTCCATAAAAGTTTTATAGGCTCTCTACGGTTTGACGGGACAGATAAAGCGAAGAGGAAAATTACCGAAATCTTTTCTGAGTTTCGCCCTGTATCCTCGCTACTCCTGACTTAACGAGCGGGATAGCTGTCAAGCATAAATTCGCCCACAGTCACCTGGGAGTTACCTACGCCTGCTCTTTGCGGCATCGATCAGATCGCATGCGACCAGCCCTGCGGCAAGGATACCGAAGACAGTGGCTAATGATTTTCCTGAAAGACGTTTTTCAAAGCCGGGCGTGAACCGTTTTGGGATAAGGTAATAATCGATAATGTAAGAGCCCGCCGTGACCGCCGCTGCTCCGAGGATGGGTTTTACCAATGACCTTGGTTCGGGCGCTCTTGTTCCACAGTTTGCGCCACGCTGGCCAAACCATTTTTCATAAAATAACGCCCAGAATATCGCAGATGCATGATTCAGCAAAATGCCGGTTACGGTATATTTAAGCGATGCATTGTCCTTTCGCGCCGCTTTATCTCCCCACAGGATATGGCTGACCGCATTCAGCGGAGCGGCATAAGAACCGTCCTCATGCTTTCCCGCCAGCGAAGCGGCGATTGCGGTTGTGATGCCGGCTACGGTACCTGAAGTAAGCGCTCGTCTAAGAGTGCCTTGTGTTTTTTCCATGATGGGTCTCCTTCATAAGAAAAATTCCATAAAATGCTGAATTCCACGCAAGACCCCGGTCGTTCCTGTGGCACAGCTTTATGGGCGCGTCAGGATGGTGAGGGACGGGCCTGAAGGATGGCATAAGCCCGACATGCAAGATATGCCGCCCCAAGCCGAAGCCTCTGCGATACTTCAACTTCATCCCGCGAAATGGATTACTCTTTGTTAAACGCGCGGAGGATCCATCTCCCTTTCAAAATGACGGTGAGCGGCAATGGCCTCGATAAACCGGGGCGTAATGTTGCCAACGTTCTCATCCTGAGAATAAAGCACTCCCGGATCAGGTTGGCCGGACGGCAATGTCAGGCTCACGCCTGCTTTCTCGACCACATTCCTGCCGGTGCCGAGCACCAGAATGGGCTTGCAATGGCGATACTGCTCCCTGATGAATTCGATAGCCTGCCCCAAGGTGGCAAGACTCGCCACATCATCATGTCCGCCGGGCACCACCAGAGCGTCAAAAAGGACAGCAGGCATTGTTTCAAAGGTTGCATCGACCTCAACTTGATCACCGTCCGTGCTTTGCACTGCCCCCAGGCGGACGCCTACAAAACGCGGCACCGCCCCTTCCGCGGCCAACCGGGCTTGCAGCATCTTCGCACTCATTCCATTCACGCCGTCAGCAACCAGTATCGCAATCCGTCGCATCCGGATACTCCCATCGCCGGGACGAGCAAGAAGCGAAAGAGCAGGCGAGGCCGCTACCTCCGGTGCAGACGTTTGCTTGAGTGTCTTCGGTTGAGCGGGCGGCAGCGCCTTCATCCCAAGGCCCTGGGCGACGCTTTCAGCGAGATCTTCCGCCACGTTCATAAGCATCGCCACCACACGCTCGCGTATTGCAGGAGCTTGCACGCGCGTCAACTCAAAACGGAAAGCGCGGATGATATGCGCCTTCTCGACCGGCGTCTGACTGTTCCAGAACAAGGTTGCCTGAGCAAAGTGCTCCGCAAAACGCTCCGGTTTTCCGCGCACTTTATCCCCTGTTATGGGTTGGGGGAACGAGGTGAAACCAGCCATGCCAGCCTGGAAAGGACAACCTCCCGCCAGGGAATTGGGCTCATACGCAACACGGCCTCGATTGATGGTTTGACGATGCATGCCATCGCGCTGGTTGTTGTGGACTTGCGCTACCGGGGAGTTGATGGGTATTTCGTGGAAATTGGGTCCGCCCAGCCGTAACAGCTGTGTATCCACGTACGAATGGATGCGGCCGGCCAACAGCGGATCATTGCTGAAATCCAGCCCGGGCACAATATGTGCGGCGCAGAAAGCAACCTGCTCTGTTTCAGCGAAGAAATTGTCGGGGTTGCGGTCAAGGACCATCTTGCCGACGGGCATAACAGGCACCAGCTCTTCCGGCACGATTTTCGTGGCATCCAGGACATCGAAACTGAATTCTTCGGCTTGTGCTTCAGTAAAGATCTGCATGCCCAGTTCGTACTCCGGGTAGGCGCCGCATTCGATCGCTTCCCATAAGTCGCGCCGATGGAAGTCGGGATCGGCGCCGGCAATTTTCACCGCCTCGTCCCAGTCCAGCGAATGGGTTCCGGCAAAGGGCCGCCAGTGGAATTTGACGAATTGTGAGTCGCCGTCGGCTGTCACCAGCCTGAAAGTGTTCACGCCGAAACCCTGCATCATGCGAAAACTGCGTGGAATGCCTCGATCCGAAAACACCCACATCAGCATGTGAGTGGATTCAGGCATCAGTGATATAAAATCCCAAAAGGTGTCGTGGGCGGTTGAAGCCTGCGGAATGGCGAAGTGCGGCTCGGGCTTGGCTGCATGCACGAGATCAGGAAATTTCATCGCATCCTGAATGAAAAACACGGGAATGTTATTTCCCACTAGATCCCAATTGCCTTCGTCCGTATAGAATTTAACCGCGAAGCCGCGTGCATCGCGAGCGGTGTCGGCCGACCCGCGTTCGCCAAAAACGGTGGAGAAACGCACGAAAACCGGCGTGCGCTTCCCGGCTTCGGCGAACAAGGACGCCCGCGTATATTTCGCCATCGACTGGTAACATTCGAAGTAGCCATGCGCGGCCGACCCCCGTGCGTGCACCACGCGCTCGGGTATGCGCTCATGATCAAAATGCGTGATCTTTTCGCGCAGAATAAAGTCTTCCAGCAAGGCGGGACCGCGAAGTCCCACTTTTAACGAATTCTGATTATCGCCGACGGTGACTCCCTGGTTAGTCGTGAGAGCCCGGTCGCTTGAATCTGCCCTCACCCTGTCAAGCGACTGGTTGCCGGAATTAAAGCCCAGTTGAGGCTCCCCCGAGCCCACCTTCTCGGATGCTGTAGTCTCCGTTAACGTGCTGCCCGTTACGAAGGGATCAGAAGGCTTAACCGTTTGACCTTTTTCCGGACAGGCGGAAACCTCCCCGTGCTCACGCGCCTTATTAGTGTTGTAAGGCATGGACGCGGCAAGCTCCTGTGTGGCAGCGAGCTTGGCAGTGAAATCGTTGGCTGGAGCGCCTTCCTGACGGGCCGGACCGCCGATGGTCGATTGGTTGTTAACATCTTGTTTTTTATCCGTTGGCATAATAACTCCTTGTACTAGGTTGAACTGAAATCAAGTATTGGCAAGACCGATTAATTGAAGCGCGCACGATGAACTTTTGATCCACCATCGTCGGTGCGCCGCCGCACATTGGGGTTGTTATTTTCCACCGCTTCAAGTGCGCATGCCTTATGTGTTCTGTCGTACGGAACGAAAAAGATAGCCCTTCTATCCTTTACTATTAATAGGGAAAGGCAGGGAAACCCAACAGGTCTGTAGAAAGTGATTCGAAGCACCACTAAATGAAATTTGCTCAACCTCGAACGGCTGATTGCCTGATTATTGGTGCGGGTCCCGCAATTTACCTGGCACGTTACCGGCGCGATATCATGATCGTGGATAGCGGCGCCAGCCGCACGTTACTTATACCCTCCAGCCATAACTGCCCAGGTTTTCCAGAGGGGGTATCCGGTGAAGAATTCCTGGGTCTGCTGCGCCATCAGGCTGCCCATTATGGTGTCGAGGTTTTAAAATGGTGAAGTTACGGTCTTAAAACAGGTCGAAGGTTCATTTGAGGCGAGTCTAAGCGATGCCACTGTTTTTCGGGCAGCAACAGTATTGCTGGCAACGGGTATTGCCGACACAGCCCCCGATATTCCCGATTGGGCAATGGCCGTTAAGCATGGCTCGATTCGTTTATGTCCGGTTTGCGATGCTTTCGAGGTGATAAACCTGAAGGTAGCGGTAATTTCCTCATCCGCAAGGGAGGGAGTGAGGCACGCGTTATTTTTAAGGACGTATACGCACGCGCTAATACTGTTGTGTTCCACGGAATTGCTACGGTCGGAGAAGACAACACTGCGGCGCGCAAATATAGATGTAATTGCGGATGCCGACGGGAAAATCCATATCACGGAACATCTGAAGCCCGCAATTCGCCTATCGAACGGAAAAGAAATTTATTTCGACGCGATCTATCCCAAGTTAGGCGATAACCCCCAGTCGGAGCTAGCCACACAACTTGGAGCCAGATGCAACAAAAAAGGTGAATTGATCGTCGACCGCCATTATCGGGCGACGATCCCCCGGCGTATATGCGGCAGGCGATGTAATTAATGAACTGAATCAGATCAGCGTTGCAACGGGCAGCGCTGCGATTGCCGCGACCGATATTCACAATCTACTGAATAGAAATTCCGTGAACCAGGGACAGGGCCGAGCATTTAAGTCTACTTGAACTACTAATATCGCGTCATTCTTTTTATATTGCCATTCAGATGTTTTAGCAAAGGAATGCGTGTTAATGCCATTTCTGCTTTACTGAAGATAACTTATTGATTAAATAAATATGAGCGGACGATTCTCTCAGCCCGAACAATGACAAAGAGTTGATGCGTATTTTTATCTAGTTTACTCCCATAATATTAAGGATTAAGCCAAGCCGTGGCAGGCTAGAGGCTTGCTCAATATCTTTCAACTTGTCATTCGGCCTAAATATGTCCATCTCTAGCGACTGCGGAGTTAAGAACAGTAATAGTTCAAGTGCTTGGCCAAAGCTGGTACTGTACGCTGGTATTCAGCGTTAGCGTTAAGCTTGCTATTGATTTAATGTAATTGCGGCAAGCAGCGCGTCAGGCCGAAGGAAAACTCCATGGAGCCGGTGGATAAAATCGGGATTCGGCTTGCCGCTTGTTCACAAAGCAAAAAGCGTAGTAGGCAAGCCAATTTATCCATGGGTGGGGCGCGCGGAAATACATGAGAATTATGTTTTGCTAACCGAGGGGTCCCTCAGAAACCCATTGCCCAGGCTTGCCGCCCTTTTTCTCCGAAACAACCAGAATAATTCCCGCTGGAACGGGCTTATTTGATCTGTGCGTGTTCACGATTGAATCCTAATCTACCAGCCCAAGGGCGAGTAAGGCTAAGGCAAGCGAGGTGATGGCGCTTGCAAAAATGGCAAATCTAAACTGGCCAGACACCAAGCACGCCCCGGTCTGAATGTGAGTTCGAAGCCATGTGCCACATAGCCTCGTATCCATAGGTTCAATTTTGGGGGGTTGGAATGGTGCCGAGCAACCAGTACTTCGTATTCTGGCCTGGCAAGAATACGGCTTGAATCACAGATGAGTGAGGATCGCTCCGGTTGTTCTATATTGGACCAACCAACGGGGACCAGTGCGCTTCGCTCTCAACGTTTCTTTTTGCGCGCCTGCTCAGGCACATTCGAGCCACCGACATTCGAAGAAACGATATCCGAGGGTATTCCACGCCGGTCTGTATCTTTGAGGCCGTGCTTGGTGTCTTCCGCGGCTTGTCCTATTACGGCGCGGGAGCGGTCGTCCTCGTTGCCCAGGCCGGTGCCCTCTCGCCGGGTGGTCTCGTCCCGCTCATGAGGCAGCAATACCTGTTCGTCTGCTTGTTTTTGTGCCTCCTGCTCTGATTCGGGTTGGGCCAAGTCCACCGGCTCTGTCAGCAAGTGTTCATTTTCGGATTGCTTCCCGGCTGCTTTGCCCGCCCCTACCTCACGCGATTTGCGCCCGGCCGAAGGTTTTCTTCTCTGGTTTGCCATCTGTTTATCCCTATTGTCCACGTCGTTAAAATGCTATCGCATGGCTGCGCCTGCGGCTGTGCACCACCGCACATAAGAAAAGGGCAAAACAGCAATAATGGCAGAAAAAAACGCTAACCTATGTTGGTTACCGCACTGCGCAAAACACACCATTTTCTTATTATTGATTCCATTGATACTTGAAAATGAGGTGACATCATGAACGAATTATTTTTAAGATCCTGGAAGGGGCTCGCAGTGCGCGGAGCGGTCGCGCTAGTGTTCGGTATTCTGGCCGTGCTGTGGCCAGGTCTCACGCTCATGTGGCTGATCGCCATGTTCGCCGCCTACGCGCTGATCGGCGGCACGGTATCCATCATTAACGCGCTGCAAAATCGCGAAGGCAACAGTGACTGGTGGTTGCTTCTGCTGCTGGGAATGGTGGGCATTGCGGCCGGCGTGCTGGCGATCATAGGTCCCGCCCTGACCGCCATAATGCTGGTACTGATTATAGGCGCAACTGCGTTCGGAACCGGCATCCTGGACATTGCCATGGGCATTCGCTTGCGCAAGGTTATTCATGGGGAGGCCCTTCTGATCCTCAACGGCATCGTCTCGGTCATGTTTGGAGTAGCGATATTTTTCTTCCCTGGCGCGGGCGCGCTTGCCCTGGTGTGGCTGATCAGTGCCTACGCTGTCATATCGGGAGTTCTGCTGCTGGCGCTCGCCTGGCGGGCGCGTAACTGGGAAAACAGTGGCGGAGCGCAGGATGCGCTTCCGTCAGGCGACCTTTCCCACGGCAGTTCATAAATCCGCGAAGCGCGCCGGGCGCGGTGCGCCCGGCACTACCGGCTGAGGGCTGCACGGAAATAATTCCGGAAGCCCCGGCGCTGTCCGCATGGGAATAAAAGAATAAAAGCAGGCTGGGCCAGACCGGTGGCCTTCAGTTCCGCTATTCGTCTGAATTGCAGTTGGAAATGAGATGGGGACCTAGATGGAATACAAGGACTATTACAAAATCATGGGGGTTGCGCGCGACGCATCCCAGGACGAAGTCAAGCGTGCATACCGGAAATTGGCGCGCAAATATCATCCCGATGTAAGCAAAGAACCGAATGCCGAAATCCGCTTCAAAGAATTGGGCGAGGCATACGAAGTTCTCAAGGACCCCGAAAAACGCACAGCCTACGATCAGCTCGGCACAAACTGGAAGGCAAACCAGGAGTTCCGCCCCCCACCGGATTGGAATGCCGGTTTCGAGTTTTCAGGGCAAGGATTTCCGGGGGATGATGCGGCGCAGTATAGCGATTTTTTCGAATCGCTGTTCGGTCATGGTTTTAGTCAAGGCAACGGCAGCGCACGGGGCAGGCGCAGCAGCAGCGGTGCTTCTTTCCGCCGCCCGGCTGAAGATCATTACGCCAAGCTGTTAATCGACCTGGAAGACTCCTACACGGGTGCCACCCGCACCATCGTGCTGAAAGTGCCCGAGGTCGATCCGCAGGGGCGTGTATCGACCCGCGAACATAAACTCAATGTAACAATTCCCCGGGGTGTCCGCGCCAGGCAGCATATCCGCCTGGCCGGGCAGGGAGCGGCAGGTCCCGGACAGGGGAAGGCGGGAGACTTGTATCTGGAGATTGAATTTCGCCACCACCCACACTATCGCGTCGATGGCGGCGATGTGTATCTCGATCTGCCGGTTGCGCCATGGGAGGCCGTCTTGGGCGCGACCATAAAAGCGCCTACGCCGAACGGAATAGTCGATCTTAAAATCCCCGCCGGTTCCACTACGGGACGTAAGCTGCGATTGAAGAGCCGCGGCATTCCCGGCAAAACTCTTGGGGATTTTTTTGTCGTGCTGCAAGTCGTTTTGCCGCCGGCAGCCGACGACGCCGCTCAATCGTTCTATCGCCGTATGGCCGAACAGTTCAAATCCTTTAATCCGCGCGCCGGGCTGGGAGTGTAATGATGATAAACGGAAACGAACCGACAAGTATGACAGATGTGCCGAAGGAGGTACCGAACGAGGTGCCACAGGAAACACCGGGAGAGGCGCCGGATAATACGCCGGATGAGATGCCGGACAAGACACCGGATGAAACGCCAGTTGAAAAACCGGACGAAATTCCGGCACCGGATAAGATGCCCACCGAGGTGAGCGGAATAATTCTGGATGAGCAGAACAGCTTGACATTGACTGAAATCAGCAGCGCCTGCGCGGTAGAAGCCGAATATATAGTCGAACTTGTTGAAGAGGGCTTAATTACTCCGGAGGCTGTTCCTGCAAGCCATGAACCTCGATCCTGGCGCTTCACCGGCATGCATATGCGCCGCGCAAGGATAGCCTCGCGTTTGCAAGGCGATCTCGGCGTCAATCTCGCCGGGGTAGCACTGGCCCTGCAACTGCTGGACGAAGTCGAAGTCCTGCGGATGCGGCTCAGTGCGATGCCTGTCGAGTAGCATCAGGCAGTCCGGTAGCTTCGTCCGCGGCTCGGCTGTTTGATGCGCCTTCTCCCTTCCGTTAATAAAATATTGGCAATGTCATCGAATAACGGGGCCGTGCGTTAAATCAAACATAGTGTGAATTTCGTTGACTGCATTGACACGGAGGGTCAGGCTCAAGTTATCGGTTGTGGAAGTATCGTTTATCAACAGCTTTAGCCACGGATAAGAATAAACACCTGATCCAGGCATAGCGAGGAATCTCCTCCGTCCAACGGTTAGCGCAGAACGAGAACTTACGTGAAAAAGACCAAATCATTAATCCTTGCCTGCCTTATGGCCTTTCTGCTAGGTCTGATTCCTGGCGGCGCGGTATGGGCAGATGACGGAGGCGATGACGGAGGGTTTGATGACGGAGGGTTTGATGACGGAGGGGATGATCAGGATGAAGAGGATGACGAGGAACACCATGATGGACACGGGCACCATTGGTCAGGTCATCATCACCATCACCATGGTGGATACTGGGGGATAGGTCCAGGTTTCGGTTTCGGTCCACCTTTCGGATTTGGTGCGTTTGGCTATATGCCGCCTTTTTATCCGTCCCCTTATTACGCCTATCCCGCCAGGGTTGTTCAGCCCAGCCCGCCGCCCGTGTATATTCAACAGCAAAACGCCGCTCAGCCCTCTGCTGGTCCACAAACCAATTATTGGCATTATTGTCAGGCATCGGAAGGCTATTATCCCGAAGTCAAGGAATGCCCCAACGGCTGGCAGCAAGTGGCTCCCCAGCCGCCCCCTCCTCAGCCGCCTCAGCCGGAATCTCAGGATAGCCAGGGGTAGTCAATGTAGTCACTCCCAAGCCGTATCACCCTTTTACTTTAACTTCACTACCCGCTCCCCGGGGTCACATAACACCTGCAGAGACAGGTTTCGCGTTTCGATTGCCTACACAACTCGACGCCCGGTTTTCTTTTTATACCTAGTTAAATCATGGCCTTGTATAACATTATTGCAAAGCGGCATTAACTCGTGCCCGTAGAATTCTCAGGAGTGCCGGGATTCGAAGTCATGGGTGTCTGGCGATCGATCCGCAGGCGACGGAATCAAGGGCGCTATGCCTACGCTGGGCCCGGCATCCTTTGCCCAGAACACCTGGGATTCCGGCCACCCCACGAGTGATTCCTCGTGGACGTATGGATGCAGGGAATCATCGGGCGAGTTGAAGACAGCATAGGATATTCGCTCGATGTAGCCTTCTGCGGTTCGTACATAGGGAACAAATTTGCGCATTTGTCTGGTCGTAGATTGAGTGAATCAGGTTTTTCCATTGTACTGATGGTTTGTTACAGAATTTATCTGTAAATCGTATAAGCTGATTATCTTTCCTAATCGCAAAGCTCACTCTTGGGCCATATACTGAGAACCGATGCCACAGCCCCCCGATCCTCCCAAGCATTTTTCCATGATACGCGGCTTCCAGCTGGCGGATTTCTTCACGCTGGGTAACGCAGGCTGCGGTGTTGCTGCTATGTTATTTGCCATGCTTTATGTTGACAGCCAGTCGGCGATTCATTTCTACAGCTCGGCTGCCATGATGGTTGCCGCTTTTATATTTGACGTGCTCGATGGACGTATCGCGCGATGGCGGCGCCAGCATTCGGCGCTGGGGCGGGAACTCGACTCTCTGGCAGACATTCTTTCGTTCGGCATCGCCCCCGCGGCTCTCGGTTTCGCGGCTGGATTGCGCGGCGGTTGGGATTGGGTGATGCTGATTTACTTCGTATGCTGTGGCGTAAGCCGGCTGGCGCGATTCAATATTACCGCAGAGAGCCTCTCGGAAGGGGCTGACAAAGTTGCCTATTTCGAAGGCACACCTATTCCCACCAGTATTGTTCTGACAGGCGTGCTGGCATTGGCTGCGTGGACGGAGCGGCTCGGCGAGAATCTTTACTGGGGAGTCTGGACAATTGGGCCTGGGGAATTGCATCCCCTGGCTCTACTGTTCGCATTGTCGGGCACCTTGATGATTAGTAAGACGCTGCGCATTCCCAAAATTTAACCGGATCTGGGCTTTTCATGTAGGTCGGATTAGCGAAGCGTAATCCGACAAAAGCCATCGGGCGGTAAGAATCAAATAGACGAGCATGGAT
>JALYOY010000183.1 GCA_030856655.1 Pseudomonadota bacterium
GTTTGCGGTTCATGGGCGGTAAGCCGCTGTCCTTCTTCTGGGCGCTTGGCCTCGATCACGCCTACCGCTTTTTTATTCACGAACAGCACATAGTCCGCCGGGCCGACGTCTGTCTGGTATTCACGCACTGCCTGACCCGGCCCGACATTCAGATCGATTTTCTTGGTGGACTGAACGATCCACCCGCCTGCTTCAGCAACGCGTCGATATTGTCACGGGCTTTTTGTTCGGGATTCTGATTTTCAGTCATTGATGAAGCATGCTATATGAACGCACGCTATGATATTAGTGTAGTAGCCCCCAATTGAACCGGACACGGATGCACTGATAATAGGAGATAGGCATATGCCTGAGACTATGCATAGTGCTTCTGGTTTTGAACGCATTGAAGTTGTCACTGGGGTCGAGCGCCGCAGGCGCTGGAGCCTTGGAGAGAAATTGAAAGCTGTGGAAGAATCCCGCTTGCCCGGCATGTCGGTCTCGTACGTGGCTCGAAAATATGGTATTGCTCCAAGCCTGTTATTTCGCTGGAGGAAGCTTATGGTTGAAGGAGGACAAGAGGCGGTGCGCGGCGACGATGCGGTGGTGTCTGCGGCCGAGGTGCGGGAGTTGAAAAAGCGGATTCGGCAGTTAGAGCGGGTGCTGGGCAAGAAAACCCTGGAGAACGAGATTCTCACCGAAGCGGTGAAGCTTGCCTACGAAAAAAAACTGATCTCGCGCATGTCATTGCTGCCGCAGGACGACACCCTATGAAGGCTATTGCAGATACGATGGGAGTAGCGCGTTCCCATCTGATAGAACGGACCAAGGCAGGAGAGAAGCCTGCCCGCTGCCGCTATGACAAGGCTGACGATGCCTGGCTGTTGCCATTGATCCGCGAACTTGTGGATTGCCGCGCGACCTACGGATACAGAAGAATTTGCGCTCTGCTCAACCGCAAACTGGAAGGGATGGGAAAGACCGCTGTCAATCACAAGCGGGTCTACCGCATCATGCGGCAGAATGGCCTGCTGCTCGTCCGACATACGGGCAAACGACCGAAGCTCGCTCATGAAGGCAAGGTCATCACCTTGCGTTCCAATTTGCGCTGGTGCTCCGATGGTTTCGAGATTTCCTGCTGGAATGGGCAAGTGGTACGGGTGGCCTTCGCCCTGGATTGCTGTGATCGCGAAGTCATCAGTCACGTTGCCACCACTGGCGGCATTACCGGCGAGATGGTGCGCGACCTGATGATCGAATCCGCGGAGCGACGCTTCGGGTCAACTCTCCGACTCCCGCATGCGGTGGAATGGCTCAGCGACAATGGCAGTTGCTATACCGCTACAGAAACGAGAACTTTTGCGCAGAATGTGGGCTTCATCAGCTGTTTGACTCCCGTCCGAAGCCCCGAATCCAACGGCATGGCTGAAGCTTTCGTCAAAACCTTTAAACGGGATTATGTTTATGTCCATGACCGTCCCGATGAAAAAACCGTCATGGCACAGCTTAACCAGTGGTTCGAGGATTACAATGAATATCATCCTCACAAGGGGCTCAAGATGAAGTCGCCTAGACAATTCATTCGCAGCCAGTTACTAACCGCATCCTGTCCGGTTTAATAGGGGCAACTCCATAGCCAGGTCAGGCTCGTGTCGGGCGTTGAGTTGGGGGCGCACCCGTCAATGCATGGATCGATAAGCGTCTGAGCAAGGGCACATCAGAAGCAATCAGCCTTTCCATCCAGCTTTCCAACAATATTGACCGGTGCACAGCAAGCCACTCAAGCGTATCGCGCGCTACATCGACCAAAGCGTCTATTCGCTCAGGGTATTTATCTTGCTCGTGCGGCTCTATCAGAGCGGTTCCACGTCGGGCCCCACCAATTATGCTGACTCGAGTTCCAAGCAGATAACGTGTAATGCATTTCCTCCAGTTTGCGAGCAATGCCCGAAAGCAAGGGCTGCGCAATCGTAGAAAGATTTGGTTCCAGGTAATCCCCCCATACTTTGTTCAACCCGTAGTGCTCGCCCTGTGGGGACGTGCTTACCGTAAAGTGTGCCGTTTTTTGTTCGCCCTCATGGCGGCGACGGGGTTTGATTATCAAGCTGCAGCTTCCTATGAACAAGAATGCTTCCGTTACCAGCGAAATACAGCCTTGCTTCCCGCATCGCGAAGCCAACCACTCCAAGAGGTGAGGATCAGGATGGACCGGTGCACATTGC
>JALYOY010000190.1 GCA_030856655.1 Pseudomonadota bacterium
CGGCATCACCGTGCATCAACCGAATGGTCGGCGAATGAGTATATACGATGCCGCTATGCAGTATATTGCGGATGGTATACCCACACTGGTATTTGGAGGAGAAGAGTATGGCACCGGATCAAGCCGCGACTGGGCCGCGAAGGGAACGCAGTTGCTTGGCGTCAGGGCGGTAATCGCTCGCAGCTTTGAGCGCATACACCGCAGCAATCTCGTCGGGATGGGTGTATTGCCATTGCAATTCAAGGATAATGCCAGCGCTCAATCATTGGGCATCAAAGGCGATGAACAATTCGACCTTCTGGGTCTGGAGGATATTCGCCCGCAGCAGAACTTGACACTGGCGATTTATAGCAATGACGGTTCGCGCCGTGAAATCGATTTACTAAGCAGGATTGATACAGCCATCGAGGTGGACTATTACATGCACGGAGGCATACTGCCTTATGTGCTCAGGGAACTCATGACCGACTGAAATGACGCGACAAGCCGGGCTACACAGCTCGAACCAAGATCAGGGGGAGGCAAATCTGGTTCTCGCTGAGTAGTCCGGGGCTCTCCTCAGTTTACGGATCCCAGTTCTTTACTGGCATACCGCTTAACCGCCGGAGTAGGATCAGAAAGGTCGCGGTAGGGCAATAAGCGATCATACTCATTATTTACAACCGCGTAACATTCGCATACAGAATCTTCCAGCTCCTCACGGTCCAGTATTGTAATATGGCCCCGGCTGTATCGGATTGCTCCGATCGTTTGTAATTTAAGAGCAGCCTGAGTCACGCTTTCCCGACGAACGCCTAACATAATTGCTATTTGCTCATGTGTCATTTGCAATTCATTGCCTGACGATCGATCCAGGCTCATCAATAGGAAACGGCATAGCTGCTGTTCAACGTTATGGTGCCGGTTGCAAATCGCGTTCTGAGCCGTTTGGGTAATCAGCGCTTGAGTGTAATGCAACACCAGTTGCTGTAATTTACCGCACGAGTCGAATTCGTTTTTCAGTACCTTCGTTCTAATCCGATAACCGTTACCTGCGCTTTGCACCACAACCCCACCCGGCATGCTGTCCCCGCCCAGGAGAGAGGAGAGGCCGGCAAAGCCTTCATTACCGATGACCGCAAGCCGTACCGAAGCGCCATTTTCCACTTCATACACCGGCGCAACAATACTGGTGGTCGGGAAATATAAATGAGTGATGGAAGCGCCGGATTCATAAATTACATGTCCCAAGGGCATGAATATGAACTCGAGATACGGCAAAAGTCTCGCATATTCTTCCGCAGGCAGGGCCGCTAGAATTCGGTTTTGCTTCGCGCTTTGCAGTGGAAACATAATGAAAATACCTCCTTATGTTAGGCTGTGTGGCCTTAGCTTACCTCTCAACTATGAACACGCTGTTAAGGCAAGCGAGACGCGGTCAATCAATCAAAACGCAATAGAATGGCACTTATCCGAATGTGCTTATCACGATGTTTATTTATCCTGTTGTTTGCCCCGTTAAAGGTGAATTGCTTATTGAAGAGGCCGGCACTAAGCGAAAGATTCTCATTTGATGTCGCAACTGTTTCGAGCTCATCATTTAGATAAGCATTAATCATGCCATAAAAAAACATTTATAAGACAATGGCTAACGTAATCAGAAAAAGAAAATGGAATATTACTGTTGCTTCTCAGCTACAAAGAATCGCTACTATGGAATAACTACTTGAGGATAAACGATTATTTGGTGTCGTCATATAGCGACGAGAATAATATATCATATAATCAATACGTTATACTGGTATCCTTCCTTTGAAGATCTGAGATGAATTCCTCGAGTTTTTTGACTCTAGTATCCGTTGCGGCCGCACAAACCAGCCGGTGGAAGAGATTTGAAACAATAAAGCGCACTATTGGATACCAGTTTGCAGTCCACGTCCTGTAGATGCAATTTCTGAATTCAGGGGGCGATGGACGTTTTGCTGTGCCGAACGTAACCGCATCTTGGCGAACGGTACGCTTGATGTGGCAAAATGAAATGTTGTCTTATCCGCCAATATTAAAACCAGGTGAATCTGCTAGCAATCATCTCGGTAAACTATTCGTCGCGCAATGCGTTATCAAATATTGATTGAAGCCTCACATTTAAAAAAGATTAAGCATGACCCAAAGCATGACTCAATTTCGGCGTGCCATCGTCCTGGCCGTCCTGGTAAGCGGTCTGTCTGGTTGCGTCATGTTCATGCCCCGCTATCAGGTTACTCATCGCTATGAACCGCCCACCGATCCCGCAGGTGGTGTCTGCCTGGAAAAATGTACGCAGAAGCTGGAGTCTTGTCAGCAAAGCTGCACGTCTACTTATCAGTTATGTTTGAAACGTATTGAGC
>JALYOY010000173.1 GCA_030856655.1 Pseudomonadota bacterium
CAGATTTATTCGCCGAATTACCGGGACGTCGCTACGATCTTATCATCAGCAACCCCCCTTATGTGGGCGCTGAATCAATGACAGCGCTACCCGAGGAATATCGCCATGAGCCGCGCAATGCCCTCGCAAGCGGTGAGGACGGCCTGAAAGCCACCCGAACAATACTCCGGGAAGCAGCAAGCCATTTAACCGGGCAGGGCATCCTTGTCGTTGAAATTGGGCACAACCGGGGTGCCCTGGAACAAGAATTTCACCGGACTCCTTTCACCTGGCTGGAAACCAGCGCGGGAGACGAGCTTGTTTTCCTTCTGAAACGCGACCAGCTTCCTCAATAACTACTCTTGACTAGCGCTATACCAACATTTTTTGATCCGGCCCGCAAACGTATGAACGCATAACGGTGGAAGCCGGTATCGGGGGCATTCAAGCACTTGTCATTTTCTGTGACTGGGTTCGCAAGCCGGAATGACGAAGCCGGAATAGACTTCCCCACCTAACGGATCTAAGGGACCAGCACTAGCAGACGCCTTGTTTCAATCTCATCCAATTCCATCCATTTTCCGCGTTTCAGGCGCGGCGGGAGGTTAATCGGGCCAAAGCGCACTCGCATCAAGCGGCTCACTGTCGTTCCCACCGTTTCAAACATGCGGCGCACCTCACGGTTCCTGCCTTCCTTCAAGATTACTCGATACCAGTGGTTGGATCCCTCCCCACCCTGATCAGACAAGTGATCGAATTTCGCCAAGCCGTCTTCCAGTTCAATGCCCGCGGTCAACCGCGTGGCCACTTCCGGGGTCAGGCGTCCCATAATTCGGACCGCATATTCACGCTCGACTTCGAAACGGGGATGCATCAGCCGGTTAGCCAACTCTCCATCGGTAGTAAAAATCAGCAGTCCGCTGGTATTGTAGTCAAGCCTGCCGATGGATATCCATTTAGACGATCGCAATTGCGGCAGCTTGTCGAATACCGAAGGGCGGCCTTCGGGATCATCATGACTGACAATTTCGCCCTCCGGTTTATGGTAAAGCACGACTCTAGGCAGACGGTTGTCGGGTTTGAAATGAATGGTGCGCTTACCCACCCTTACAAGATCGTCGGGCCCCGCCCGATCGCCGATTCCCGCTACTCTCCCATTAATAGTCGCGTGGCCGGCAGCAATCAGCTCCTCCATCTCGCGCCTGGACCCCAGCCCTGCCTGGGCCAGTAATTTATGCAGCTTGTGTGTGACCTGCCCCGATGCCAATGCGAAAGCAGAGCTGGCATCAGCACTAGTTGACGCAGGTACCTTTTTCCTAATCGGCCTGAGCGGCCTTGCCTTCATCAATCACTCACCCTTAATTTTTTTTGCCGATTTCATAGAAATGGATAAGCACATGCTCCCGACGCCGTTCATATCTCTCTACGCTCGATCACCGCCTGAGCCAAGGTGCCGCTATCCACGTGTTCCAGTTCGCCGCCCACCGGCAATCCACGCGCGATGCGGGTAACCTTCATCCCCTTGTCATGCAGCAGTTCGCTGATGTAATGGGCGGTCGCCTCGCCTTCCACCGTAAAATTGGTAGCGAGCACAATTTCCCGCACCACGCCGTCCTGAGCTCGCTTCAACAACCGGTCTAGATGAATTTCCCTGGGGCCGATACCATCCAATGGCGATAGTCTGCCCATCAGCACGAAATACATTCCCCTGTAGCAGTGTGCCTGTTCCATCATCAGCAGATCGGCGGGCATCTCCACCACGCATAGTAATGTGGCGTCGCGCCGTTGAGAGCGGCACAACTCGCATATGATTTCTTCAGTGAAGTTATTGCATTTCTCGCAATATCTGATGTGTTCCAGCGCGTAGGCGAGCGAATCGGCGAGCCGCTTGGCGCCGGCATGATCGCGCTGCAGCAGATGATACGCCATACGTTGCGCTGACCTTGGGCCGACGCCGGGCAAACAGCGTAACGACTCGATCAGGTCTTCGAGACTGGCCGCTGTTTTCATTGTAGATAAAAGGGCAAGAAAAGCACCGCAACACACAGATGACGGCAATTTTCGCGAGGCAGTGCAAGCCCCCGGGCGGGCGGCGTGTTACGACTCAAACGAACCTTCCATAAATTTAAAACGGCAATTTCATCCCTGGCGGCAGAGTCAACCCGGAGGTGAAGCCGGCCATTTTTTCCTGAGTGGTGGATTCCACCCTTCGCACCGCATCATTTACCGCTGCCGCGATCAGATCTTCCAGCATATCCTTATCGTCGCCAATGAGGCTATCGTCAATACTGACGCGCTTTACATCGTAGCGACATGTCATCACCACCTTGACCATGCCCGCGCCGGACTGACCTTCGACTTCCACCGAAGCCAGTTTCTCCTGCATGTTCTTCATGTTTTCCTGCATTTGCTGAGCCTGTTTCATAAAATTGCCCAAGCCGCCTTTCATCATTTTTACCTCCGCTATTGAATGGGTTTGATCGAGGAAACGATCAGCTTTGCGTCGAAATTCTCCACCAGTTCTCGCACGAACGGGTCTGTTTTGATCGCTGCGATAGCCTCTGATTGCTTTTCATGCTTTTCACGATCCTCCAGTTTCGCAGGGCTCATCCCCGTGACGATCCCGACTGAGAACTTTAACCTGATCGGTTTTCCCAGATACTCGCTCAGCGCAGTCTTCACTTTTTCCTGATAGATTCTGTCAAGCAGGTGTTTTTGTTTCTCAGGCACGCAAAATTCGATTTCGTCCGAAGAGACGTTCTTCACCTCACAATGCTGAGCCAGCATTCTTGTCATGCCGCTCAACTTTAGCTGTTTCACTATCGCTGTCCAGTCGCCGCTGAATAAATGGTCCGGTGAGTTCGGCTTCGCAGTGGCTGTCTCTGCTATATCTGTGGTGATTGATGTTTCTTCAGTTATGTCTGAGATTTTTGATGTTTCGGATGTTTTCAATGCTTCTGCAATCTGGGAAGGCGTAGGTCGCTTTGCCTCCTTATCATGCCTTGGTTCCGTAATCTTCGGCATGCCCTCCGGCATGAAGGCCAGCAGCCGCATCAACGTCATAGTAAAGCCAGCGTACTCATCCGGGGCCTGGCTCAAGTCAGAGCGGCCATGTATGACAATCTGATAAAACAATTGAATATCTTCCGGCACAAACGTTTCTGCCAACACAAAAATTCGCTCACGCTCAGGTGTATCCTCGCTGATAGCCGACGGCACAATTTGTGCCAGAGCAACACGGTGCAATAATGTCGCCAGATCCTGCAAAGCTGCATCGAACGACAAACTACGGGTTTCCATCGCATCGGCTATCTCCAGCATCTCTGCGCCACCTTTTTTGATCAACGCGTCCAACAGGTCGTAGAGATAACTTTGATCGATAGCACCCAGCATGTCGCGCACTCCGGTTTCCTCGACCTTTCCCCCACCGAAAGCTATCGCCTGATCCAGGATACTCAAAGCGTCGCGCATACTGCCCTGCGCCGAGCGTGCCAACAATTGTAACGATGTGGCGTCATAATTTATCTGCTCCTGTTCAAGCACATGCTTCAGGTGCGCGGCGATCAGCGGCAGCGGAATCTGCTTCAGGTTGAATTGCAGGCAGCGGGACAGAACAGTGACCGGAATTTTCTGCGGATCGGTAGTGGCAAGTATGAACTTGATGTGTTCCGGTGGCTCCTCCAGGGTTTTCAGCATGGCGTTGAAAGCCGATTTGGAGAGCATGTGTACTTCATCAATGATATAAACCTTGTAACGGGCACTGGCAGGAGCATAAAGAGCGTTTTCAAGCAGTTCTCGCATCTTCTCCACCTGCGTATTGGACGCGGCGTCCATCTCGATCAAATCAACGAAACGCCCGCCGTCAATTTCAATGCAAGCAGAACATATGCCACAAGGTGTCGATGTAATACCGGTTTCGCAGTTGAGCGCTTTGGCCAGAATGCGCGCAATAGTGGTCTTGCCGATACCGCGTGTGCCGGTAAACAGGTAGGCATGGTGCAGCCGTTGTTGTTCAAGCGCGTTGGTAAGCGCCCTGACCACGTGATCCTGTCCGGTCAGTTCCGAAAAGATCTTAGGGCGCCATTTGCGGGCAAGGACTTGAGTCTGGGACACGATATTGAGGAAATGACGGCCAAAGTAGATTATTTTAGGCTGGATGAGAACTTGAATTTGTTCTACGTTCAGTCGCAGGGTAGAGCAGAACCGGCAATAGTGCCGCCGGCTCATCCTCGCTACCTATCTAAAAGGGTGGCGAGCCTGACCCCCGGCACTTGCAGAGAATAGCTGTGGCTGCTTCCTTCCGGACCTGACCAGGTTCACTACTATGCAATGCGGGGAGGCCCGCCATATAAAAAAATGGTTAAATATTTCTGGTTAAAAATAAAAACCCGAAATTTTACTTGGAAAATGGAGAGCCACTGGTAAATCAATGCGCTTAATTGCGACCGTCATTATGCCGACATTTGCATACCATCAATGATGGTATTGTGCACGGAGTTGTCCCCTGCGTCTACTGCTACAGTCCACGAACAGCCCGCGACTAAACAGAGTAACCGGCGTGTCCTTCAGTAAGGGAAAAATATCCTCATCTACAAATAGAGGCCAACAAGTTATTCTTTTGGCTAAAAATCACTGAAAATACAAACTAGCTGTTATTTTCGATCCCGGAGTGCGAGTTTAAGTACCTGATAGTGCTGGTACCGTTACCATTTTCGCTTATTTAGAGCCTCAGGTTAGCACTGCAATATTGCTAATAATTCCGATGCATTAAAACTTCTGTTACGCAAATTTTCGAGCGATACCTCATACCTCGACAGCATTTCTCGATGGCGTGGCGGTGGATATTCGGATGTTGGCAGCGCTTTCGTCGGCGCTCCCTATATCCAGGTTGTCCCGAAACCGGGGCTTACGTGATGTTCTTAGTAGGACTAGGTCTTCTAGGTTGAAGAATTGGCTACTCTAAAAACTGATTAACCTAGAACGTGGCACATAGAAAATATATCGTTAAATTTTACACTTTGCGCTACTTCCATCGAAGCCCGGTAGGCACGTCGTTCAATTTCAAGCACTTAAAAATATGGCATTTTTCTTGCTTATTTTCTCAAAGAGCTTTTTATCGCGTATAGAAAAATTGTAGCCACGTCTGCAACAAGCAGCTGTGTGCTGAGAGCTGGCCCCCACACGGGGAATAGAATCACACATCCTGTCAGAAGTATGATCTTTAGCTGGGTCATTGATTCCGGTTTCAAACTTTGCTTCCTCGTTGCGGCGTGGACGCAATGCTAGCTAAAACTAGCCGCCCCCGTCTTTCAGCAGCCTACCAGCGGGCGCGCCTGTTCGATCGGCTGGATATCTCATGGCTGCAGCACTCAGCCACACTCATCAATGGGCCGCCTGGAGCCGGAAAAACCACGCTCGTTTCCAGTTATATCGAGTTTCGGAACCTGCGGTGCCTCTGGTATCAAGTGGATTCCGGAGACGAAGACGTGGCCACGTTCTTCCACTATTTCAGCCAAGCGGCAAAGGAACACTTACCGGCCGACGCCGCTTCGCTACCCGATTTCGAACCGGGGGCCGCAGCCGACTTGACGAGGTTCAGTCGGCAGTACTTTCGCAAATTTTATGCTGGACTGCAAAGCCCGCTTGTAGTGGTGCTGGATAACTACCAGGAGTTGGCCGACGACTCCCCCTTGCACGATGTGGTAGGGGTGGCCTGCACGGAAATCCAGAACTGCCATATTGTCATCGCAAGCCGCGAAGCCTGCTCCAAGCCACTCGCGCGAGTGCGCTTTAACCAGGCGCTCACGATCATTGGTGCGGACGATCTCATTTTGACGTTCGAGGAGACGTGCGGCATTGCCGAGTTACAGGGGGTGAAACTGCCTTCCGTTGCCGCGACACTAGCCCTGCAGACGCGCAGCGCCGGATGGATGATGGGATTGATGCTGATGCTCGAGCGCACCGGTCGTAACAATGGCACCGACCTAGGTCTTTCCCTGCGGAACGAACAGGAAGAACCCGTATTCGATTATTTTGGAGGCGAGGTGTTCAGGAAGCTCGACGCTGCTTGCCGAGATCTGCTATTGCAAAGCGCGTTGCTTCCCAAGATGACAATCCAGCGTGTTACCCAGCTCACCGGCACGCCTAAAGCCGGTGAGCTGCTGTGCGAGCTTATGCGAAGAAATCACTTCGTCACCCGTCATGGAGGCAAGGAATCAGCCTATCAGTTCCACCCGCTCTTTCGAGAGTTTCTCCTCAACCAAGGGGTAATGCGCTACCTCGACGCTGATCTGGCGTCACAGTACTCTAAAGCCGCAGAGGTACTGATATCGGATGGCGATGGCGAGGCTGCCATAGAAC
The DNA here is from genome assembly GCA_030856655.1 of Pseudomonadota bacterium. Taxonomy (GTDB): domain Bacteria; phylum Pseudomonadota; class Gammaproteobacteria; order Burkholderiales; family Nitrosomonadaceae; genus Nitrosospira. The sequence goes on from JALYOY010000173.1 coordinate 6,340, forward strand.
TGCTGGAGCAGGCGCGAAACTGGCGGCGAATGGTGGAAGTGATCTTAGCGATTGCTCCTACTCTGAAGGCACAGGGACGTGATGCAACGCTCGTCGCTTGGATGAAGAAGCTGCCTGCCGATCTGATCAACTTAAACCCCTGGCTGCTCTACTGGTACGGGAGCAGCAAGGTATTTTCCGATCCCGCGGCTAGCCAGGCAATCTTTGCAAACGCCTATCAACGGTTTAGCACGACCGACGACCTCCTAGGCATGGCGATGAGCTGGTCAGGGCTTATGGACGCCATCTTTAACATACACAAAGACCTTCGGCAGATGGACTCCTGGATCGCCGAGTTCGACCACCGACTTACTGGCCGGCTTGAGCAGTTGCCACCAGACCTTTATGCTCGAGTCACCCTTACTTTCTTTATCGGGCTATCGCTCCGCCAACCTCTGCATCCCAGCGTATCAATTTGGCTAGACCGATTGCGAAAGATACTGGTGTCCGAGACCCACGCCGCGGAGCGCCCTCTATTGCGCCACCACCTGGTGACTTATCACATCTTGCGCGGCGAGCATGCGGAGGCCGAATCCGTTTTAAGCATGCTTCACTACGCTAATAACTTGCCCGAGGCCGAACGGCCGCCTCGCACGCCAGTAGACTATATAAACGAGGCCACGGTTGCCATGCATGTTGGCATGAAAGAGCGCTGCTTGCGAGCAGTCTCTGAGGGATTGCATGTGGCGGAGAAAACGGGCAATCGCCTTTTCGATTCGGCTCTGCTCCAGCTCGGCGTGGTGATGAGTCTCAACCGAGGCGACCTTGCGCGAGCAGATGAGTTTCTCGCCGCGTTTGAGCGCTTGGCCGAACCGAGGCCATCCCTCGAGCACGGCGCCTACTATGCTGCCGCGGCGTGGCGCAAGTTTCATGCAGGAGAGTCAACATTGGCGCTCCAACTCTTAGGACGGGCAGTAGCTGCCTCGGAAGCGCTCGGTACGCCCTACTACATCGCCGCCGATAACCTCGGCTTCGGACTGTTGCTCCACCTCTGCGGCAGGACCAACGAGGCGCTCCTGCATTTGAAGGTTGGCCGTAGGATCGGCGCCGGCATCAAAAATTCGGTGATCGAGTACGCCTACCACCTCTTTTCGGCCTATGTTGCCCAGGGTTTGGGGGAGGAGAATAAGGTCCGCTATCATCTAGTTAGCGGCATGCGCCTCGGCCGTCAATATGGCTATATGCATTTCTTTTTTTTCCCCTCACGAGTTATTGCACGGCTGTGCTTTATAGCGCTCGAGGCCGGAATCGAGACGGTCTATGTTCGAGCCCTAATCGAGCGCAATGAACTCACGCCGGACCCTGCATGGCGACAGACGGAGTCATGGCCTTGGCCCATCCGTATTTATACTCTTGGACGTTTTGGCGTGGTCAAGCATGGCACGGCACTGCGCTTTGCGGGCAAGGCGCAGAAAAAGCCACTGGAGCTGTTAAAAGCGCTGATTGCCTTTGGCGGTCGCGATGTGTCGGAAGCCAAGCTTGCGGATGCCCTCTGGCCTGAAGCGGAAGGTGACGCGGCCGCACAGGCACTCGCAACGACTCTGTTCAGGCTGCGTAAGCTCATTGGCGAACAGGTGATTCGACGGCAGGAGAGCCGCCTCACACTTGATTCGGCCCTCTGCTGGGTTGATTGCTGGGAGTTCGAGCGGTTGTCGAGCGAGAGTTCAGGCGACCCACTGATGTGTCTAGCAAAGCTCAGGAAGTTGCATCAAGGGCCTTTCCTAGACGGGGCGGAAGACGCCCCCTGGGCACAGCCCATGCGCCAGCGCTTGCAGGCGAGGTTCGCCCGGCTAACTCGAACGCCCAGTAATCTTCCCACCAGGAGATCGACCGACTAGCCTACCTTTTCTGTTCACGTTTTACTGTTTGTCCTGCTAGGAGGGCCAGCCAGGGAAAAGA